>JBEBSM010000215.1:0-6843 GCA_040394315.1 Lujinxingia vulgaris | reverse complement strand
CACCGCCCAAAACATCACCAATCGACCCTAAACTGAGCGGCGCAGCCACCTGTTATCCCGACATCCAACCCGTCACGGCTGCACAAATCAACCCGGCCCCAAAAAACGCCGCCAACATCATCCTGATCACCGTCGACGCCTTCCGCTGGGATCACACCACCATGGCCGGCTACAAACGCAACACCACCCCACAACTCGCCAAAATCTCCAAAAAAGGCGCTCTTTTTGAAGCCGCATACACACCCGCCGCCTCCACCTGACAGAGCTTTCGTGGCATCTTCACCGGCATGTATCCATCCCTCGTCGCCGCACCCCCAAGCACCGCCTGGGGCACCAGCTTTGCACCCGAACAAGACACCATCGCCACCTACCTCCAGGCCGCCGGCTACCGAACCGTCGCCATCATCTCCGATCCCGGCGCGTTCCCCGAGCAGCACGGCGCCCTCAAAGGCTTCGAAATCATCGACGCTCACGCCGACGCCTTTCATAAACGCTACGACTACTCCGCGAACTTCAAAATCGATCGCATCATCGCCCAACTCGCTGACCCAACCGACCCACGCCCACTCTTCGTCTGGACGCATCTGCGCGAAGGCCACAGCTATTACTGCCCCGGCCCCAAACCCAAGGTTTTCGGCACAGAGCCCTCCGCTCGCTACGACAGCGCTCTCCACTTCCTCGACGGCGAACTCGCCCGCCTAATCCAACACGTCAAAAGCCCACATCACTCGCTCAACACCTACTTATTCATCGGCTCCGACCACGGCGAAGCCTTCAACGAACACGGCACCAAATTCCACGGCGGCTCCGTCCACCAGGAACAATCCCGCGTTCCCATGCTCGCGTTCGGCCCCGACATCAAACCCGGACGCCACGCCACCCCCGTCTCCATGCTCGACATCGTCCCCACCGTCTTCGACCTCCTCGACCTCGGCCCAACCGACGCCTTCTGCGGCCACAGCCTCGCCAAAACCCTGCGCACCGCCCAGGAACCACCCGCACGCCCCATCTACGTCGAACAAATCGCCGACCAGGCCCAAAAATACTTCTCCGTCGCCTACATCACCGGCAACGACACCTTCATGATTTCCCCCGCCACCCTCACCACCGAACTCTACGACATGGCCGCCGACCCCGCCCAAAAAACCAACCTCGCCCAAACCCACCCCGACAAAGTCCGCCAACTCCTCAAAGACCTCGGCGAGTTTTATAGAACCCACGGAATGAACCCCGACTATTACCAGCTCGATCGTTTCTGACACCAACTCTCTGCCTCAAAACCCCACAAAACAAAATCCTGCTCCTGTCTCAAAGACAGGAGCAGGACTCAATTCTCACCCGCTTTCCCCAGCTTTTGGGCCATGAAACAATATATTAAAAACGACCTCCACTACATCCAACCTATCTATCTCAATGCACGACTACAAACTGCCGCCGCCCCGACAATTTGACATTGGCCTCGATGCGATTCGAGTACGGATTCACGCGTGAATCCAACGCCTCAAGCGCACCTTCTCCGTTAACCCCGGCCACGACAAGTTCGCGCTGACGACCAATTGCATCCAGCTTCGCATACCAGTTTTCTATGGGTGTGTTTCGATAGTAAAGCGACAAATCCCCCTCAACTGACTCGCCGCCAACGACCTCAATCGTCCAAATTCGATCGACGCCATCCAACCCACTTTTCTCTTCTACACGCGCTGATATTTCAGCATGCTCCACGGCTGTGCTCAGCTCCAGACGCGCTATTGTCCAGCCTTTCGCGTCCGTCAAAAAGACGATATCCCCCTTTTTTCCATCCTCGATCACATAGTCCGCCTCATAAGCCGCGCCCGATATATTGTCGATCTGTCGGCCGATATACTGGTAACGAAGCTCTATAAAGTCGATAAGACTATCAAGATGTTCGCCTAAAAACCCCGGCGGCCCTTGATGCTGCCCTGGATGCACAACATAGGCCTGTTTACCCGGACGACGCTCAAGCGAAGGCTGAACTATCGGCTGTAGTCCTGCAATTTTCTCGCTGAAATAATCTTTTGTAAACGTCTCACCCATCAATTCACCGAGCCGTTCATTCAAGCGCGCACGAATCCCCGGCGTTTGCAATGATTTGATAACAAGCGCATTGCCCATCGTCTCTACAAAACCACTGTCGTAATCAAAAAAGTCATTCGCGCCCATAACTCCACCAAAATAATGCGAGCCAAATGTCAGGTTTTTATCCCACGGAATGAACTTCCAGCGCGAATCAGACGCATCGTCCGATTCGTCGCGGTACAACCAGAAATCGATATCCAACGAATCACGATCATGCGTAAGCACATGAATCGCCAGAAAATCAACAAAACTCTCCAGGTCAAAACGCTCTGCAAACTCAGTCTCCCAACGCGCACCCGCCGGCGTCGCACGCGACCAACGAATCAACGCAAGCAAGCCCGCCCAATCCGTTTCCTCCAACTCCCCGCGATAATCAAAAACCTCCTGCAGCAGCTCAATTCGCTCTTCGTCCGTACTCAATACCGAGTCAATATTAAAACCAAAAATCGAACGATCCGCGATTTCCGCTAAATGCCGATTCGCTTTCGACTGATCCCGCACGAGCGTAAACTCACCCTCTTTCCGATGTAAATCCCAGCCGCGAAGCGCCTCCCGATCGATGCGTTCGATGCCAATATACAGCCCCTCAAAAATACCATTGATATACAAATCTGTATAAAACGTCTGCGAAGCCGGTAAACCCAGCGTTTCATACATCCCAAAATTCAGCGCTTCCCGCATTCCTGACGGATCTGTCCACAACGCATTCAACGTAATGCGATTACCCGCACCACGCTTTGCACTACGAAAATTAAACTCCGGAAACTCATCAAATTCCGGCCGTTTCTCCAGACGAATATTAAAGCTCTTTTTCGGATAATCTCGCGCCGTACTTCCACGAAAGCGCAGTCCCCGCACATCCAATTCCGGCCCTTCTGGCGAAAGCGCCACAGTTGCCGGCAGAATCTCATCGGAACGCACATCACGGCGATACAACTCCTCCAAATCCGCCTTCGTCATTTCAACATAGAGCGGCACCACATCTGGATGCGCAATATGTTGCTGTTCACCAACACCTTCCTCAGATGTTTCTATATCCGACGCAGGATCTGAACCACATGCCCCCAAAGTAGCCGCTACAAAAGCCAGCAAAACTACTCGTTTCCAAGCAGCCATGTTTATTACTCCCTATCTATTTTAAGTTCACTTCTACCCTGAAACCCTATCAATCATTTCAATCATTTCAATCATTCGGCAAGATCAAGCAAGCCCATACAGCCTCCATCGAGCACCCACAGCTCGACAAACCACAAAAAACACCAAAATCGAGCTCCAACAGCTCAATTTTGGGTATCAACAGTGTTTTCTCGTTCAGCCCCCAAACAGTTTACTTCCCCCAATCTTTATCTTTTCTTTGCTTTTCTTTTCTTTGCTTTTCTTCGCGGCAATTCGCGCCTTCGCGCATTCGCGTGCGCCTTTTGCCTTTGTCGTGCCTTTGTAGTGCTTTTTTCTTCGCGGCAATTCGCGCCTTCGCGTGCGCCTTTTGCCTTTGTCGTGCCTTTAAGAATCAAGAAAGATCAAAATACGTCCGCACACGATTCGCATAAAAATACACAAGCTCAAGCCGGTGCAGCATCACCCCGTCCGTATATCGCTCAACCACCGGCGGAATATGATACATCCGCAGATTCTCCAGACCGTCATACACGATCGAATCGGCTTTTCCCGTCATCAACATCGGCGACAACTTCAACTTCCCGTCCGCTTCCATCGTCTTCAATTCTTCCAGCGTGCGCTCCACACGTTTATGAAGATCTTCCCACGTAATGACTTCATCACTCCCAAAGCGCAGCAAACGAAAAACATCCCACTGCGGATAGCGATCTTCGAGCAGCGAAAACAGCGCAAACGCCACAAGCTGCGTGGGCATAATAACGGTGTTTTCCAGAAACGCCTTGCCAATACAATCCGCGGTATGACGCGTGTATTGACGATCCCGCGCGTCGTCATGACCGATTTCGCCCGTGCGCGACGACCGCACATAACTACTCGGATCAACCACCCGCCCATGACTATCGTAACTACTCCCATCGGCCGCCACCTGGTTGCCAAACGGATCCATCGGCGCGCCAAAACGAATAACAGTCGTCGAATCCATCCGCACCGTGTTCAACACAAAGCGCGTCACCGCCGAAAGCTGGTTGAACTCGTCGTTTTCCAGCATAAACCGCCCACGACCCTCACTTCGCAAATGATCATTGATCAAACTCGAAGCTTCCAGAATCAGGTTGTAATTGATCGTCACCGGGCAAATATACAACGGCTTTTTAGACAGCTCGCCAGGCACCTGCAAACGATTGATGTAGGCCGGAATCACCGTGCCCAACAACCCCATTTTCAGATGACTTTCGACATAATTCGAGCGACAACGCGTCCCTCCCGGAAAAAACAGACTGTGATAACCACGCTCCAACAACACCTGCGAGTAAATCTTGAGCGTCTCCTTATATAACTTATGTTGGATCCGCCGATCGACCCGATACGCCCCCAGATGGCTCATAAAAAAGCCGGTCAGCGGATTTGAAAACAGGTTTTTACCAGCCCCATAAGAAACAGGTGGCAAACCGGCCTCATAAAGCGCCCAACCCAGCAAAATCGAGTCCATATTCGAGCTATGCGTCGGCACAAAAACCAACGTCCCCTTCCTCGAAAGCGCCTTCAGCGTCTCGACCTCGCCCTCGATCAACACCCGATCTGTCAGATCCCGAAAGTGCCGCATCGTCCCCTGAACGCTCTTCACACTCGTCGGCAACGGCATATCCTTCAAATCTTGCGTTTTGAACAAAAGACTCAACGCAATCGGCAACACCCCCGTCGCCGCCTTATAAACCGTCGGATTAAAACGCCCGGCAATATCCGCCGTATAACTCTCCGTCAGCCCCCACAGCGTTTCGCGCTTCTCCGCCTCCGACATCCCCGTCAGCTTCCGCGACATCGAACGCCACCAGCTGGCCGACCGAATCTCATCGCCCCCGTTCGACGACATCCGCGCAAGCTCCATATACGCCGCCTCGTTCAGCACATATTCAAGCCCCTGCGAATCCCCCTTTTTCGAAATCGATACAAATTCATTGAACGCCCGACGGCAAACCTCCGCCATCACATCCGAGCGATCTTGCTTAAACCTGAAAAGCGGTGCATCCACACTCATGCCCAATCCTCTATCAGCAATTCATCCAATCGATATCCAAATTCTCTAGCTCCCCTGCTTTATACAACACATTCTATTTATCGCGCACCGTCGATCTGGTTTTCGAATCGTTTACCGACGGCTATCGGGTGGTTCGACGCGGTTGAAAATAGATATCGGGTGGTTCGCCGCGGTTGAAAATAGATATCGGGTGGTTCGCCGCGGTTGAAAATAGATATCGGGCGGTTCACCGCGGTTGAAAATAGATATCGGGCGGTTCACCGCGTGGTGGACACAGGAAATTGCACGGTTCGCCGCGGCCCCACCCCACGATTCTCGTGGGGCTAAAACAGAAGCGCGCTACGCACCGGTTTCACCGGGCTTCGCGGTGCGTGCGTTTGTACGGATGTGGATAAAAACCCAACGCCGTCCGGCGAGGATCGAGCAAGGAGAGCAAGGCGACGCAGCTATCGTTGCTCGAAACCGCCGGACCATCGATATTGATACTGATTTTCATTGCGTCCTCGGTGCATATAAGATATTGCTGCACACGTTGGACAGGGATTTCCACTTTTCCAGTATCAGGAGCAACATCATGACGATCGGCGAGTTGGTGACAAACGGGGGATGGGCAATGTACCCGATCTACCTGTGTTCACTGGTCGCGGCGGCCATTTTCCTGAAAAAAGCACGCGAGTTTTTCGCAGGTCAGCTCACCAAAACAGACTGGCTTGAACCGGTTTTGGAAGACATTCGCGAGCAGGATTTAGACAGTGCGATCGCCAGATCAAAAGCCACACCGAACCCCGTCGGCAACGTAATTGCGTCGATGTTGGGTGTATTTACGCATCGACCCGATCGGGTTGAAGCCGAAGCAGTCCGCACCGGCAGCCTTGCGTTGCAAAGCCTTGAGAAAAACGTCGGTGGCCTCTCGTTCATCGCCCAGGTCGCGCCATTGCTCGGACTTTTGGGCACGGTCGTCGGCATGGTCGAATTGTTCATGGGCCTTGGCAGCTCGGACATGGGCCAGGTAGACGCATCGATGCTTTCATCCGGCATCTGGACGGCACTTCTGACGACCGCAGCCGGCCTGCTCGTCGCAGTTCCAGCCCTGGCCGCTTACACGTATTTGAACAGCCGCACGGACGCGTTTCGTTTGACACTTTCGGACAGCATCGCCCGCGTTTTGACGGCGCTGCCTGAATCTGCAACCGGCCAGTCTGCAGCCAGCCTGCCTGCCACCAGCAAGCCGGCAGCCAGCAAGTCGGCAACGCAAAAAGCGGTCGCACAAAAAGTAGTTCCCGAAGAATCCGCAACAGAATCATCCTCAGTGCGCGGGGTAGCCCGTGCAGTTTGAGAGCTTTAAGCGTGACACGCCGACGATCAATATCTCGGCACTGATGGACGTCGTATTTATCCTGCTCATTTTCGTGGTTTTGGCCGCGAACTTCGACAAGATGCGCGAACTGAACATTGTGTTGCCATCGGCCGAAAACACCAACGAAATGACGCCAGAAGCCGTCACTTTGACGATGATGGCTGACGGATCGATCATGGTTTTCGACGAAAAAATACCCGCAGACGCCCTCATGCAACACCTGAAAGGTCTGCGCGCA
>JBEBSM010000214.1:0-6844 GCA_040394315.1 Lujinxingia vulgaris | reverse complement strand
AGATCGCTTTCGTCTGGCGCTTTTTGGATTCAGGAGGTGTGGCGTGATCCGGCGTGCTCTGCTTCGTGTTGCGCGAGCTGATCGAGGCCGAGACCTTTCTGGAGTTTTGCCTTACTTTTGTCGTCAAAGCGAACGAAACCAGCACTGATCTCACGAAGGGAGTGAACGGCTTCTTTGTTTGAGGACGGAAAGATCCGATCGGAGCTGCGACGCAATTCGCGAGCGCGAGCGGTGGCGAGCATTACGAGTGCGAATCGGTTCTCGATGTGTTCCAGGCAGTCTTCAACGGTAACGCGTGCCATATGTAGTCCTTTCTAATAGGATGCAGGGGGGATTCAGATCAGATCTATGCGGGAGCGCTCGGAAGCGATCCTTGAGCAGGGGCGTAAAGCTAAGCGCAGAACGGCAAAACGTCAAGTCTGGGTGCCCTGATCTGGAGGTATATGCATAGATAGGTCGAATATCATGCATATATAGCTAGAATATCGGTTGAATAGCGACTATAGAAGGGCTTCGTTGTTCGTTGAGGACGGCGAATGCTGGGAAATAACTGCCTTTCTAATGAATGTTACGTCGAGTACTTGACGTAGTAGGATGTGACGTGTAGTTATCCCAGTCCCGTGTGGCTTGAAAGTTTTCAGACGGAAAAGTCAGCACAAATAGTTGATAACTAAGAGAGAGCGGAAAACTGTTTAAAGTCTGTTTGGTGCAGATTTGATGCGCGTTCCGCTGCGATAGAATAAAACAACGCAGGAGCAAAAGATGCACGCTGTAATTCGGACAGGCGGAAAGCAATACCGGGTTCAACCTGGTGATGAATTCAACGTGGAGAAACTCGCGGATGCCGTAAATGGCTCTTCGATCCTCTTCGATCAGGTATTGGCAGTTGGTTCAGGTGAGGCACTTGTAATTGGTGCACCACTTGTTGCTGGCGCGACCGTTCAGGCCGCCGTCATCACAACCGGCCTCGGTAAGAAAGAGATCATTTTCAAGAAGAATCGTCGTAAGGGCTACAAGGTCAAACGTGGCCATCGTCAGCCGTTTACGCGAATCAAGATTACGTCGGTTAACGCCGGTCAGTAATTACGCGAGTTTCTTCATTAACTAAGTACCAAGTAAGACTTTGAGATCAGGAGTTCGTAATGGCTCATAAAAAAGGTCAAGGTAGTTCGCGCAACGGTCGCGACTCAAATGCCCAACGACGTGGCGTGAAGAAATTTGGCGGCGAGAACATTCTGCCTGGCGGCATTATTGTTCGCCAGACGGGAACGAAGTTCCATCCCGGACAGAATGTTGGTCTGGGTCGTGACTTCACTATTTTCTCGCTTGTCGAAGGTGTAGTTAAGTTTGAAAAAGGCGCCAAAAACCGTCGTTTTGTTTCGGTTGTACCTGCCGAGATTCAGGCCGCTGAATAATCTCTTCTCGTAAGAGTTAAGAGATGGTTTCGGTAAGTGGGCAGCGCCCCTGGTTCCTGCTTGTTCAGGACTCAGGGGCGTTTGCCGTTTGTAACAGCAGGAGTTAGAATGTTCGTCGATGAAGCCAATATTGATGTCGTGGCGGGACGTGGAGGAGACGGGCACGTAGCGTTTCGGAAGGAAAAGTTTGTGCCAAGAGGCGGTCCTTCGGGCGGGGATGGCGGTCGAGGCGGCGATGTGGTTTTTGTGGCAACGCACAATGCTCATACGCTCAGTGAGTTTCGTTTTAAGCGCGAGATCAAGGCTGAAAACGGGGAGAAGGGCGGCGCTAAGAATAAAACGGGGGCAAATGGCGAGCACGTGACGTTTTATTTGCCGATCGGAACGATCGTTGTTGATCGGGATACGAACGAAGTTATCGCAGACTTGTCCGAGGCGGGTCAGCGTATTGTCATTGCTCGCGGTGGTCATGGTGGGCTGGGTAACCAGAATTTTGCGACGCCTACAAATCGTACGCCGCGGCGTTCCACGCCGGGCAAACCGGGGCAAGAGTTTCGGCTTCACCTGGAACTAAAGTTGATCGCGGATATCGGATTGATCGGTTTTCCTTCGGTTGGAAAGTCGACTCTGATTGCTGCTATCTCAAGTGCGCGGCCTAAAATTGCCGACTATCCTTTTACGACGCTCGTGCCCAATCTTGGTGTTGTTCAGTACAAGAACTTCCAGGAATTTGTGGTGGCCGATATTCCAGGATTGATCGAAGGCGCTCACGAAGGACTGGGTCTGGGTGTGCAGTTTTTGAAACACGTCGAGCGCACGAATATGCTTGTGCATTTGCTTGAAGTTACGCCCTGGAACGAAGGCGAAGAGAATCCGCGCAATCCGATTGATGATTTTGAGATCATTCAACGTGAACTCGGGCGCTACAACACGGAATTGCTCGAACAGCCGCAGCTGGTCGTGTTGAACAAGGTGGATTTGCCGTACGTTCGTGAGCAATTGGAGCCATTGCGCGCGCATTTTGAAGACAAACTCGGGATGCAGTTCCTGGGTATTTCGGCAGCGACCGGTGAAAACATCGATGTTCTCAAAGATCTGATGGGTCGGGCTGCCTCCGAAGGTCAGTTCGGAACGGAAGATAAGCGCGAAGCCTGGGAGCGCTGAGTTCAGCGGTTGAGGTAGAAACGAAGAAAGGGCGCAAATTGCGCCCTTTTTTTGATCCGGTTTTTGCCAACAATTGTATGTTGGACAGATCAGATGGGTTCGTTGATTTCCGGGACCGGGTTTTCTTGCGGCGTGCTGGACGGAACTTGCTGCCCGCGTGCAGCTTGCTGGCGTCTGCGTCGACGCAGGCGGGCTTCATTTTCGGCCTCGACAGCACGGCGTCCCAGAAAAAACCCGGCAAAAACGCCGACTAACAATATGATGGGGATGTAGAAAATATGGGCGGATGACATAACAGAGAACTCAATCGAAATAGATAGGGTAGAGAGCCGCATGGCGGTCGCTCGGCCAGCATAAAGCATCGCCTGAAAATTTTCTATTCCGAAACCCGGTCCATAACATGCCATCAAAACGATACGTTGGCTTTCGAAAACACTAAAAAATCCGACCAGTTGGGCGGATTCTCTCCTTGATGTTGATTGTAGAAATGACTACACGAGGGTCGGTTTGTGGCTATCCTTGGCTACAAAGTTAAGCTGTCAATGATGGATGGAAGTGAACGATGATAATGCGCGACGGGATAATATTGGAAGAAAATGCGAAACAGTTTTCAACACTTGTCGAATTATTGAGAATTCGTAGCCATGGCCTGACCAGGGACCAGGGATATATTTTCTTGGAAGACGGCGAGTCCTCCGAACAGCGGATGAGTTTTGCACAGCTCGATGAGCGCGCACGTGCGTTGGGCGCTCGCTTGCAGCAGGAAATGCAGCCTGGTGATCGCGCGCTTTTGCTGTATCCAACGTCGCTGGATTATATCGTAGCTTTTTTTGGCTGCCTGTATGCGGGAGTTGTTGCGGTGCCGGCGTATCCACCGGATCCGACGCGTTTGAACCGGACGTTGCCGCGTCTTCAGGCGATTATTGAAGATGCGCAGTTGAGCGTTGTGCTGACGACTTCGCAGATAGCGCAGATGGCTCCGTTTTTGTTTGCAAGCAATCCGGCGCTGGCAAGCCTTGCGATTATTGCGACCGATGCTGTTGAGGTGGAACTTGCCCAGACCTGGCAAGATCCGCAGATCGGCGCGGATGGGCTTGCGTTTTTGCAGTATACGTCGGGTTCAACCGGTAATCCGAAGGGCGTGATGTTGAGTCACGCGAATCTGGTGTATAATTCGCGACTTATTAGCCAGAGTTACGGGTTGTCGACGGACGACGTGATGATGCACTGGTTGCCTCTGTATCACGACATGGGGTTGATTGGTGGACTTTTGCAGCCGCTGTTTTTGGGTGGAAACGTAGTCTTGATGTCGCCTATCGACTTTTTGAAGCGGCCGTTTCGATGGTTGCAGGCGATTTCTCGCTATAAAGTGGCTTATTCGGGTGCGCCGAATTTTGCCTACGATCTGGCCGTTCGTCGGACCAGTCTGGAAGAGAGAGCGACGCTTGATTTGAGCACGTGGAAGGTGGCCTGCAATGGTGCGGAGCCGGTGCGCCGAGAGACGCTGGAGCGTTTTGAAGAGTATTTTGCGCCGGCAGGGTTTCGCTCGACGACGGCTGTACCGTCGTACGGCATGGCAGAATGTACGCTTCTGGTTTGCTCCAAAACGGTCGGCACAGATCCGGTTATTTTATCGGCCGATCGGCATGCGTTGATCGATAATCAAATCAAGTTGATCACGGGGCCGGAAGAAAATATTACGCATCTGGTCGGTTGTGGAAAGCCGTTGGGGGATTATCACACGGTAATCGTTGATCCGGTGTCGCATCGTCGTGTGGCCGATGATCATGTCGGCGAGATCTGGTTGCAGGGCAGTAGTCTGGCACGCGGTTATTGGAACCGGGCCGATGCAAATGAAGAGATTTTCAATGCATTTATTGCGGAAACCGGCGAAGGCCCGTTTTTTAGAAGCGGAGATCTTGGGTTCTTGCATGACGGCGAGCTTTTTATTACGGGGCGCCATAAAGATTTGCTGATTTTGAACGGAACGAACCACTATCCGCAGGATATTGAGCGGACGGTGGAGGATGTAAATCCGGCGCTTCGTTCGGGGTGTGGAGCGGCGTTTTCGGTTGAACTGAACGGCGAGGAACGCCTGATCGTGGTTCATGAAATCGATCAGCGTCAACCGATTGATCTGGATGAGCTTGCGTCGCAGATTATGGCGACCATTGGTGCCGAGCATAATATTGCGCCGGCGTCGGTCGTTTTGATTTCGGCACGTAGCATCGACAAAACATCGAGCGGCAAGATTCAGAGGCAGGCGACGCGTCTGGCGTTTTTGAATGATCGGTTGGATGTCGTGCATCGGCTGGATGCGGGTGTGTCGGCAGCGAAACAGGAAAGCGTTGCAGGTGCGCAGACGGATGAGACGCCGGCAGCAGCGAGTGCTCAGGCGACGCCTGAAGTGCGATCGGAACGAAGTGCTGGTGCAGGGGTTGTGCATACAGAGCGAAAGTCGGTGCGTGCTCGCGAGATTGAGGCATGGCTGCGTGTTCGTCTGGGTGAAGAGTTAGGGCTGGATCAAAAGACGCTGGATTTGCGTGTGCCGTTTGCCAGCCTTGGCATGGGTTCGGTGGAGGCGGTCAGCCTGGTTGGGGATCTGGAGCGCTGGTTGAACGTATCGATTGCGGCGACTGCGCTGTACGACTATCCAACGATCGGGGCGCTGGCGCGTTTTCTGGCGGGTGACGAATCGACGGCGGCCGAACGTGATGTATCGGTTCGCCGGGACGTGGCGGCCGGTGAAGCGATTGCAATGGTTGGCATTGGTTGTCGTTTTCCGGGAATGGATCTCAACACGAAAAACGGCGCGGAAGCGTTCTGGGATATGCTGGTTGAGGGGCGTGATGGCATTGTGGATATGCCAAAAGAACGCTGGGATGTTGAGCGATATTATGATCCGGAGTTGTCGAATTTTGATTCGATGAACGTGCGTCGCGGAGCGTTTTTAGAGGGCATTGACCAGTTTGACGCGAGTTTCTTTGGTATTTCGAAGCGTGAAGCAGCGGCGATGGATCCGCAGCAACGGCTTATTTTGGAAACAAGCTGGCAGGCTCTGGAAGATGCGGGGATTCGGCCATCGAGCCTGGAGGGTTCGCGAACCGGTGTGTTTATTGGTTTGAGCAGTCATGATTTTAGTCTGATGCATACAGCAATTCCGCCGCGTGCGGGTACCGGTTCGGCCGGCTCAATTGCGGCCAACAGGTTGTCGTATTTGCTCGATCTGCGTGGGCCGAGCATGGTGGTCGATACGGCCTGTTCGTCGTCCCTGGTGGCGCTGGACCTGGCTGTGCAAAGTTTGCGTCTGGGGCGTAGCACGACTGCGCTGGTTGGTGGCGTGAACGTGATGCTCGTGCCTGAAATGACGATCGCGTTTGCTCAGGCCGGCATGATGGCGCCGGACGGTCGTTGCAAGACTTTTGATGCCGCGGCTGACGGGTATGTTCGTGGTGAAGGCTGTGGGATTGTGGTGCTGAAACGCTTGTCGGATGCGCAACGTGATGGCGACCGAATTGTGGCTGTGATCCGTGGTGTTGCGGTCAATCAGGATGGTCAGAGTAATGGAATGACAGCGCCCAATGGGATTTCGCAGCAGGCTGTTGTGCGCGAAGCACTGGCTGATGCAGGCGTTGCAGCTGCCGATATTGGTTATGTGGAAGCGCATGGCACGGGCACAGAACTTGGCGATGCGATTGAAGTAACCAGTTTGAGCGCAGTGCTTGGTGAAGGCCGTCCGGCTGACCGAAAATGTTATCTGGCGTCGGTTAAAACGAATATCGGGCATCTGGAAGCAGCGGCTGGCATTGCTGGATTGATCAAAACCGCGCTTGTTCTGTCAAAAGGCTACATTCCGCCGCATCTCAATGTGCAAGAACTGAATCCGAAATGTGAGTTTGAGCGCTCGCCGCTTGTGGTTCCTTTGTCGGGTACAGAGTTTTTGCAGCATAAAACACAGACCAATCAACTTTCCAGGTTTGCGGGCGTGAGTTCGTTCGGGTTTGGTGGGACCAATGCGCATGCGGTTTTGGAGCAGGCGCCGTCTGTTCCGGGTGTTGGTGTGCGTGGGCTGGAGCGCGATCTGCAGGTTGTAACACTGTCGGCTAAAACTACGGATTCGCTGGCGGAGCAGACAAAAGTTATCAGTAATTGGCTGGCGGATTCGGGTGACGCGTCGCTGGCCGATATTGCGTATTCATTGAACGTGGGTCGAGAAGACTTTTCGGAACGTGTTGCGATATCTGCGGATTCCAAAGAGTCGTTTG
>JBEBSM010000213.1:0-6882 GCA_040394315.1 Lujinxingia vulgaris | reverse complement strand
ACATGAGCGGCGGCGCGCTGTACAAGAACGCGATTGCCTTCGAAATCGAAACCGACCTCGTCGTCGCTCCCGGACAGTACATCGTCCTTGCAACCGCATCTGACGAACTCGGTACCAGAGTTGAAGACGGACTTTTCAACCTTGGCGGCCTGACCAACAAAGCCACCGACCTGAAAATCGTGTGTGATTCCGTTGATATCGACGTCATCAAATACCCAAGCCCGGCTACCGGACAGTCGTTCCAGAAAAGCGCTGATGCACTGAATATCGCCAATGACGCGACCAACACCAAATGGTGCCTCACCCCCAATGCCGACAACACCTACGAATACGTGGCTGCTAAATTCGGCACCCCCGGCGAAGCCAACTTCAATTGCGTTGCTCCTGACTGAGTATAAAGAAACATGACCAACACACTCAAAATAGGCGTCGTAACCATCAGTGACCGGGCATTTCGCGGCGAGTACGAAGACCTCGCTGGCCCGGCCATTGAAAACTGGCTGGACGCCGCGCTCTCCACCCCATGGGAGAGCGAAGGACGCATCGTCCCCGACGAGCAGCACATGATCAGCGAAGTACTGTGCGAACTCGTCGACTTAACCGGTTGTCAGCTCGTGTTCACCACGGGCGGCACCGGCCCCACCCGCCGCGACGTCACCCCGGAAGCCACACTCGCTGTTGCCGACAAGGAACTCCCCGGCTTCGGCGAGCAAATGCGTGCGATCAGCTTGAAATATGTGCCAACGGCGATTTTATCGCGCCAGACGGCCGTTATTCGCGGCGATTCACTCATCGTGAATCTTCCCGGCAGTCCACGCTCGATCAAAGAAATCCTCGACGAGATTTTCGCGGCGATTCCTTATTGCATCGAACTGATGGACGGACCCATCATCGAAACAAACTCCGAAGTCGTGACGGCTTTTCGGCCCAAGAAGTAATTGCCCGAAATCCCACACGACTCCACAGGCTGCGCTCTTTGCGCAGCCTTTTTTATTTCCCCCACAATTTGCTCTTTGTTTCCATGAAATACGCGGCCAACGCATATTTGCATGCTAACTAGTTCAGTATTCGATTCATTCGTGATAAATACTGCATAGAATCATGCCGACACCCGGCATCCCACCCCAGATCGCGCACGCTTACCGTTCTTAGAAGAATCCATGGCAAACCAACCAGGCCCCGGCCCCTCCCCAATCGGTTCGAACTCCAAAGAATCCAACCGCCCAGGCCAGGCCGAACTCCGCCAGTTCATCAAAGGCTGGCAGGCCGGACGCGGCATGGGCAAACACTTAACCGGCATCGAATACCTGCCCGCCAGACCCGCAAGCTACGGCCCGTTTCCTCAAAAACTCGACCCGCGCCTGCAAGAAATGCTGCGCGCCCGCGGCTTTTCAAGTCTCTACACACACCAATCCAGCGCTGTTTCGCACGCACTCGACGGCTACAACACCGTTGTCGTCACGCCCACCGCGAGCGGCAAAAGCCTGTGCTACAACCTGCCCGTGCTCGACGCGCTGTTTCGCGGCAAAAGCGCGCTCTACCTGTTCCCCACAAAAGCCCTCAGCCAGGATCAGTGCGCCGAACTCAATACTCTAATCAAGCGCACACCCGGCGCCGACGCCTCCTGGGAAGCCCAGGTTTACGACGGCGACACTCCCTCCGATGTTCGCCGCCGAATCCGCCAGCACGGCCGCATGATCATCACCAATCCCGACATGCTCCACAGCGCGCTACTGCCACACCACGACAAATGGGCGAGCTTTTTCCGCAACCTCGACTACATCGTCATCGACGAACTCCACACGTATCGCGGCGTTTTCGGCAGCCACTTCGCCAACGTTTTGCGCAGATTACTGCGAATCGCCGCGCATTACGGTGTCAAACCGACCATCGTCGCCACCAGCGCCACCATCGCAAACCCCGGCGAACTCGCCGAAAACCTCACTGGCCAACCCTTCAAAGTCGTCACCGAAAACGGCGCACCATCCTCCGAACGCTACCTCTGCTTCCTAAATCCACCGATCGTCGACGTCGAAAAAATGCGTCGCAAAGGCTCGCTCTCCGTCGCCGGAAGCATCGCCCGCGACGTCTTAAAACAAGGCTGCGGCACCATCGTTTTCACCCGAAGCCGCCAGTCCGTCGAAGTCCTCGTCCACCGCTTAAAAGAACGCCTCCGCCGCGACCGCGACGCCGGCGACCTCGCTGACCGCGTCTCCAGCTACCGCGGCGGATACCTCCCCGAACTACGCCGCTCGATCGAAAAAGGCCTGCGCGAAGGCTATGTAAAAGGCGTCATTTCCACCAACGCCCTTGAGCTCGGCATCGACATCGGCGGCCTCGACGTCTGTCTTTTGGCCGGCTATCCCGGCACCATTGCATCCACCTGGCAACAAGTCGGCCGCGCCGGACGCGCCGGCGGCACAAGCCTCGCTGTCCTCATCGCCACCGACGATCCGATCGACCAGTTCATCATCAATCATCCCGAATACTTCATGGGCCAATCGCCCGAAGAAGCCCGCATCGACCCCGCCAACCTGCTCATCGCCGTCGAACACCTAAAATGCGCCTGCTTCGAACTCCCCTGGCGCGACGGCGAAGCCTTCGGCGCACTTTCAGCCAGCGACACCACCGAAGCACTCGAATTCCTCGCCAGCGAAATGGGCATCATCCAACGTTCCGGACCGCGCTGGACCTGGTGCGCCGACACTTATCCGGCCTCCGAAGTAAACCTGCGCAACATCGCCGAAGAAAACTTTGTCGTCATCGACATCACCGCCAGCACACCCAACGTCTTAGCCGAAGTCGATTTCGACAGCGCACACCTCACGATCTACCCCAACGCCGTCTACCAGGTTTCCGGCGAACCCTACCGCGTGGAGCGCCTCGACTACGACGCCCGCCGCGCCTACGTCCGCCGCTCAAACGACGGCTACTACACAACCGCCATGCACTATTCGTCGGTCCAGATGCTCGACGTTTTTCATGAGCGCACCGTCCAGGCCGCCAACATCGGTTTTGGCGAAGTCTGCGTCACCCAGCGATTTGTCGGCTACAAAAAAATCAAATTCGGCACCGGCGAAAACGTCGGCTACGGCGAACTCCACCTCCCCGAACTCGATCTCCACACCATGGCCTACTGGCTAGAATTACCCACCAACCAATTCGAGCAACCCGTCTCACGCCAGACCGCCGACGACTGGCCCCGCATCATCTACGGCCTCGGCAACGCAATGCTCACCGCCGCCAGCCTCAAACTCATGTGTGACCCCCGCGACCTCAAACTCGTCATCGGCTCCGTCTCTCAAGATCACTGGCTCACCGAAGATTTCGAAGGCCTCACCATCCGCGACAGCACCGGCACCGAACACTCCTTCGGCAAAGATCCGCTGATCGGCACAGAACACCACGACGTCCAATCCGAAACCGTCGGCCCCGTCCTCTTCGACCCGCATATTTTCATCTACGACCGTTATCCCGGCGGCGTCGGCTTCGGCGAAGGCCTCTTCGATCACCACGAAGATTTTCTTGATATGGCCGCCGCACTCGTCGCCGCCTGCCCCTGCGACCACGGCTGCCCGAGCTGCATCGGCCCACCCGATCCGGCGCTCCGCCCCCTCAAAACCGACGTCACAGATCTGCTCAACCGCCTGCGCTAAAAAGTTCCTACACAAAAACAAGCAGTGCTTCTCTTCGCGTTCTTCGCGGCTTCGCGTGAGCCAAAAAGTTCTTCACTCGCCCACCAAACACAACGCCTAAAAAAAGCCCCGAACCTGCCATCCAGCAAAACAAGCGGATGACAACCTCGGGGCTTTTTCGTTCACTACACAATCCTAAAAATTAAAGCTCCGGCAGCTCAAAATAACCCATCGTCAACCCGATATCGCCTTCACACACGCGCCCTACATCACCCGTAACGCTACCATCGGCATTGACATTGATCGAAAATGAGTACGGTCCCGGCGGCGGCGTAGCAATCATGCAGTGCGAAACGTAGCTGCCATTGAGCTGGCCAAACGGAATCACCGAATGGACCACCCAGTTATCCACGAACTTCCGAAAGTCGGAACGGCGCAAATAACCTCTAAAGCCTTCATTCAACGCGCCATCCGCGGTTGTCCATTCGACCACAACACCGATATCGATCGCAGACCGGGTTTCCGACTCAAGCCGACAGATATGAAAGCTATCGTCATGATCGATGCGGATCTTAACCGTGGTGTCGTCCAGCGTCTCGGGCATATAAAGTGTGCGAGCACGATCATAAATGAACGGCGCATCTATCTCCCAGCGCGGCATCTCCGCAAGCACAGCACCCGCGGTGAACGTCGCGTCGCTACCACATGGCTCGTCCAGCGATTCCAGCAAAATCGCACTTTCTTCCGGAGCTTCGCCCGCACACGCAGCGCGCTGCGTACAAGCCAGCCCGCTCACACCACAAACACATTCATTGCACCCATCGGCAGAATCAAAACGCTCGCCCAACGCAAGCGTTTCGCCATTGTGCTCACACAATATCGTAACATCCGCGCACGCCCGCTCGGTACACGTCGTCGAGCCGTCCTCATTGCAAACACAATAATTGCAACCATCCCCGGCCGGATATTTATCGCCCGCAGCATGCCCGTCGTCCGTACATTTGGGTTCAGCAGCGTCCACCGACTCGTCCGCATCCACCGACTCGTCCGCATCCACCGATTCGGTATCCGCCTGCACACCCACGTCGGTTTTCGTACCGCTATCGACCTCTACACCGGTGTCCAACTGGTTCGCGTTGTTCGTTGCACCACCGTTGTTAGCCTTCGTGTCATCGGAATCACACCCGGCCAGCACGAACGACAAAGCCAGTGCAAAAAACACACTGCCTGCATATCGAAAACGACCGCTTCTCAATTTATCCATAACTTGAACCTCACTCATTATTTGTAGCGTCAAACCATTGTCGAACCGGAAAAATAGCCGAGCAGAGTACTAGAATACAATCCCCACGATTGTTTCGCAGCACTTACCTTTCCTAACGCCGCGTCAAAACATTTGGGCACCCTATTTTTAGCGCCCCCCACGCCAGCACTGGCCCGCTCCCTTCTCTGAGACGTGCACTCGACCAACCCAAACCATTCGCAAGCACTCCCGACACCACCCTTGAAGCCCAATATTTGCCTCGTATGCGCTCCCGACAGGTACTGGCGAGCAGGCAAACCATGCAGGGTGATGGTCTGAAGAGGGGATCGGCGTGTGATTTTTGACTCAAGTACGCTCTCGACAGGCATAAGCGAGCACGCAAACCATGTGGTATGCTCTAAAGAGGGCATGTGCGAGCACGCAAACCATAAAAATGTCTGCTCGGGTGGGCAGTCGAGGCAAAAAGTGATCTTCGAAGGCGGTCTCGAGTCCCCCAAAAATGCAAAAGTGCGCTCGCGTGTGCTCTTGAGAGCGTTTGTCCGCGAACAATTGCGATTTGCGCAAGGCGTGGCAGTTGTTGTAGAACACCCGCGCACACAAAAACACGAGCCAGCAGTCTCCCGCTCCCAACGCCGAGGCGATCATGAAAACCACACCCGTTGTTTTTCTTGTAATTTTACTGCTGGCCGGATGCGCGTCCGCACCCGAAGCGCAACCCGAACCGCCGCCGCCCTTGCAGACCGAAGTCTGGCAGATGCAATGCGACGCCGGCGACATGCAAGCCTGCACGCAACTGGGCGCCGCGTATTATGAAGGTCACGAAGTGAACCAGGACACGCAGCGCGCGCTGCAGCTTTTCGAGCAAGCCTGCACCGGCGACGTTCCCCAGGCATGTCTGGTAATTGGCCTGGCCAAATTCCACGGCGAGGGCATGCAACAAGACACGCGCCGCGCCGTGCAACTGTTTGAATCCGCCTGCGAAGCCGGCGTCGCCCCGGCCTGCCACCAACTGGGAAATGCGTTCTACACAGGTGAGGGCATCGAGCAGGACAGGGCGCGCGGAGCACAGCTTTTTGAGCGCGCCTGCCTGAATTTGGTCCCCGCCGCCTGCGACCCACTGGCCATGGCTTTTCTCACCGGCGACGGCATGGCGCAAGACACACACCGCGCCATGCAACTCTTCGATCAGGCCTGCCAGTCGGACGTCCCACAGGGATGTTTTCACCTGGCCCAGGCCTACTCGCAGGGCCACGGTGTCGTGCAGAACGCATCGCGCTACACGCAACTCATCGATAAAGCCTGCAAACTCGATTACGCGGAAGCCTGTTACTATCTGGGCGTCGCTTATTTCACCGGCCAGGACGTTGGAGAGGACGTCGAGCGTGCCACCCCACTGTTCGAAAAAGCCTGCGAAGCCAGCAACGCCCCCGCCTGCCACATGCTCGGCAGCATGTATTACGAAGGCAAAGGCGTTCGCCAGGACCGCACCCGCGCAGCGCGATTCTTCGACAAATCCTGCCAGGCCCAACACCACCCGGCCTGCCTGAGCCTGAGCGTCGTGTATTATACCGGCGAGGGCGTCGCGCTGGATCCCCAACGCGGATTTACCTATCTGGAACAGGCATGTCAGGCCGCCGTCCCCACCGCCTGCCTGAGCCTGGGCATGGCTTATTTCCACGGCGAAGGCGTGACCGAGGACAAAAAACACGCCGTACAGATCTTCAAAGAAACCTGCAAATCCGGCGACAAGGAAGCCTGTAAATTCGCAAAGAAACCCAAACTTGCAGAACTTGCTCCCTGACCTAAAACCACCCCCAAACCCGCACCAACACTGGCCCGGCACCCGTCTCAGAGACGGGTACCGGGCCACTTTATTTCCAAAAAAAGCCGCGCCGAAACCCCAAAACAAAACAAAACAAAACAAACAAACGCACCGCGAAGCCCGGTGAAACCGGTGCGTAGCGCGCTTCTGTTTTAGCCCCA
>JBEBSM010000212.1:0-6940 GCA_040394315.1 Lujinxingia vulgaris | reverse complement strand
TGATTCGATCTCGGCTTCCGGATTGGATTCGGTGTTTTTTAAATTCTGGTTTTCGATGGCGTCGCGCAAAACGCCGGAAAGTCGTGCGTCGCGTTCAGGTTGTGTGAGAAAGCGCAGGACAAAACCGGCTTCCTGGATGAGACGTTCGCGGTCAATGCCGCGCATGGAATTGTTGAGCAAAACGGTGGCGACCAGCGCGGTTGGTGAGACGGTTGTGACGCCGTTGATGTCGTAGATGATGCGGTGCGCGAGGCGAACGGTGAGGCGATCGATCTCGGCGTCGTCGGTGCAGTGTCGTGGGATGTCGTATTTGTCGAGGTCTTCGCCGAGGTCGAGGGGTTTATCGAATTCGACGTAGAGGCGGCCGTATTTACTGGCCAGCAGCTTTGGTGCTTTGAGCAATCCGGTCAGGCTTTCCTTTTCTTTCTCTTCGCCTAAAACCTCGCGTCGGTAGGAGCGTTCTTCGATGATTTTTTCGTATCCGACGGAAATGGGGACAAATTTTAAGGATTCAACGCGACCGGAGATGTAGGCGCGGATCATCATGTCGAGCATGCCGTAGCGTGGTTTGATGAGTTTTCCGGTGCGGCTGCGGGTGCCTTCGATGAAAAATTCGATGGGATAGCGCTCTTCCATGAGGCGGATCAGGTATTCGCGGAAGATGACGGGGTAGAGATCGTCGCCTTTGAAGGAGCGGCGCAAGAAGAAGGCGCCGGCGCGTCGGAACAAAAATCCCATGGGCCAGAACGAGAGGTTAACGCCGGCGGCGATGTGCGGTGGAATGAGTCCGTATTGGTAAAAAACGTAGCTCAAAACAAGATAGTCGATGTGGCTTTTGTGGCTTGGGACCAGAATGATGGCGCTTGTTTTTGCAGCAGCGCGAACTTCGTCGAGACCTTCTTGATCGACTTCGAAGCCGTCGTAAATACGGTACCAGATAAGGCTTAGAACGGAGCTGAAGATCTTGAGCATCAGCAGGCTGGGTTCGGCTGCGATTTCGTTGAACTGGGACAGTGCGCGTTTTCGGACTTGTTCTTCGGTGATATTTTCTTTGTTTGAAACGTGTTTGATGGCTTCGATAACTTCGGGTCGAAGCATGAGTTCTTTGTAGATCGATTCGCGTGGTACGCCGGTTGGGCCGAGGATTACCTGTCGTTCCTGGCGGATGTGTTCTTCGAGTCGATCGCGTAGCAATTCGGAGGCGTCGGCGCTGCCTGCGTTGGGGTATTCGCGAACGAATTCTTGCAGGTTGATGCCGGTAGAAACCTGGACCATGGGCTGGCCAAGTTTAAAGAATGTTTGCCAGACGGTCTGGATGTAATTGAGGGTTTTGCGAAAGAATCCGGGAGCTTGCACGGTTCCAAAAACATCTTCAAAAAGTCCGGGGCGCCGTGGGTCGGGGCGTTTTTCCCAGACGAGTATGAGCGGCAGAACGAAGATCGGCTGCTCGGTGGTGTGTTGTGCGCGGATGAGTCGGAGCAGGTATTTCTGGCTGAATTCGATGGCGTCGTCGGCGGGGCGTCGAGCCTGTTCGAGAAATAAAAATACGGGCGTGCCGTGGCTGACGAGTGCTTCGACCTGGACGTCTTGTTTTTCGCGAGAACGCCGTCGGAACAGGTTTTTGAACCAGAAGGTAAATCCGCGCAGCCAGTTGATGCGAATCGCGTTTGCGAACCGGGCTAGTGGTAGATCGTTTTTTAGGAATGCGTAATTGAAGTAGAGATAGTCAAGCAGACTGCGTGTTTGCATGACGTAAACGACGTTTCCGCGTTCGGCGGCGTCGCGGATGTTTTCTACACAGCGTTGTTCAAAGAGCACGTGTGCGAACAACAAATTGCCGACAAAGCGCAAAAACCGGCTCATTTTGGCGAGCATCGCAGACGGCAAAGTAGTTTTTTGCAGGCTCTCAGCGAGTGCAGTTATATGTGCGGAAGTCGAGGCAATTGCGGCCTCGGAGCTTTCTGCCAGGCCATCGTCGAGTATCGGAAGGCCTTCGGGTAGCATTGATTCTGTATCGCCGGGGTTCGGCGTGAATTCTGGTTTCAAAACCATTCCTGGATAAACGATACGGATACGTCTTGTTCAGACGAATAGCACGACACGAACAGCACTATATAGATGCAGCGATCGCGAACGGCAACTTATAAGGATGTGGCCGTGGCTGGCAACGTTCTTGCGTGTATTTCTATGCTGTGCTAGTGGCTAGAGTGAGCTGTCTATGGAGAAATCCGTCGATAAATGCGGCCAATTGTCCGTGTTTATTGCAAACGCAAAAATGGAGTGATGCTTATGACCCGCTTGCGGTCTGTTTTGAATTTGTTGATGGCATTGATGATCATGTCAGCATTTAGCTTTGTTGGCGTTTCTCAGGCAGTAGCTTTGGATGACGACGCCGACATGAGCTTCGGTGAAGACGACGTCGAGCCGATCGATGAAGATGACATGACATTCGCGCCGACAGACGTTGCTCCGGTAACGAAAAAGAGCGGAGAGAAGTTAACACTCGCCGTCGTTGCGATTCCGTCGGCCGATCTGGATGCACAAGATCGAATTGCGCTTCAGCGCGAACTTATGAGCGCGATGGAAAGCGTACCGGGATTCGCAGTTTATGGCGATGACGTGGTGCTTCCTGGGCTTGAAGATCGTGGTTCGGAGACGTGTGTTCGTGAGCCGCTATGTCTTTCGAGCGTTGGGCGAAACGGTGGTGTGGAGCGTATTTTGGTCGCACGCGTTTCTCGCGGCGAGGGTGGCTATCGCTTGAATGTCGATCTTTTCGACGTGAATGAGCGTTTGTTTTTGCGCTACCACGCAGCCAATAATCTTGGCGGATTCTCGAATGTGGTCGAGGCGGTGCGTCCTGCAGTGAACGACGTTTTCAATATTCGTGTACCGCGTGGCAAAGACGAGTTTGTGGATGATAACTCGGTCGATATTCAACGCATCATGGCGTATTCGACGGCTGCATTGAGTGTGGCAAGTCTTGGCGTTGGTATTTATTTCGGAATGGAAGTTGGGGACATGCAAGAAAGCTTTGATGCACAGCCCAAGCAAAATGGAAAATATACCACGCTTACCCAGGTGAAGGCGGAGCGTTTGATTCGCGACATGGAAAGCAAAGCCGTGACGGCAAACGTGTTTTATGGTCTCTCGGCTGCGTTGGCGGTTGGTAGTGTTTTGTTGTTCGTCCTTGAGGGCGATGAGGCAGATGAGCAGGCAAGTATTGAGCAGCGTCCATCATGGAATCAGGTTCGGTTTGTACCGTCGGTTTCTCGCGATGCCGTCGGGATTGGCGCGCACTTGAAGTTTTAAGTAGACTTGAGCTTCGAGTTTCATGAAGTTGATGAAGCTGGTTTATGTTGTCGCCTTGAGCAGAATTTCAACAAACGAAGCACTGGCTTCGAAGGTAGAGCATGATGAAACGCACTTTTACTATCAGTAGTCTGGCATTTCTCGTATTTTTTCTCGCGGGCTTCTGGGCTGGTTGCATTGTCGACTACGACGATCAGTTGGAAGGCACGTATAGCTGCACGAAGGATGAAGACTGCATCCAGCCGGCTTTTGTGTGTGGGCCGGAAAGTGTTTGTATGCTTCGTCAACCCGAACCGACTGCTGTTTGTGTGGATGTGGATGGGGATGGTTATGGTGCGGAAGGCACGGATCGCAGTACCTGCAAATATCCTGCACCGGATTGTGATGACAACGATGCGAGCGTATATCCTGGCGCACCGGAAGTTTGTGATGGAAAGCTGAATAACTGTAATGCAACGGAAGTCGATGTGGCTCCGTGTGAGCGACAGAGTGATTGTCCTCAGAACCAGTCGGATTTGGAAGGTAATCGGATCACGTATACCTGTGAGGAAAATCGCTGCGTAGCGAGACCACCAAAGCAGATTTGTATTGGTACGCCTGAGGGTCCTTGCCCAGAATGTCAGAATGAAATTGCTTGTGTAGAAGGTGTTCTCGGTGTTGTTCCGGAACGTTGTCGTTGATGTAAGCGATTTTGGATTGTTCGGTCGCCGTTCGATGTAAGAAGCGGCGATTGAATGGTTCACCAGAAAGATTTGAATGATCAAGAAACAAAGAAGGCCGGCATTGCGCCGGCCTTCTTTGTTTCTTGTGTTTTACGTCATCACAATTATTTGATGAGTGCAGCTTTGATGCGGCGAATACCTTCGTTGATAAGCTCGTCGCTGGTTGCATACGACAGACGCAGATAACCAGGTGCGCCAAATGACGATCCCGGAACGACGGCGACTTTAGCGTTGACGAGTAAATACTCGGTCAGGGCCATATCATCGGCGAATTTTCCGTTGCCGACCTGCGAAGGATCGATAAACGAGGAAAAGTCTGGAAACGCATAGAATGCACCGAGCGGCATCGCGCATTTCACGCCAGGGATGTCGTTGAGTGCGCCACAGATCAGATCGCGACGGCATCGAAATGCTTCGCGGCGATCACGAAGAATCTGGGGATCGATATCAAACGCCGCGAGTGCGCCGTATTGTGCAAAAGACGTCGGGTTCGAGGTCGATTGGCTCTGCAATTTGTCCATGGCTGCGGTAATTGCGGCCGGGGCAATCGCGTAACCCAGACGCCAGCCGGTCATCGCGTAGGTTTTGCTGAAACCGTTGAAGGTAATGACGGAATCATTGAGTCCGGGTACGCAGGCGACCAGATCGGGAGCGAAATCTCCGTCGTAATAGAGTTCGTCATACATCGCGTCAAAAAACGTAACGACGTCGGGTCGATCCAGCAGGACTTCGCCGATCGCTTTGAGCTCGGCTTCTGTATAAACGGCGCCGGTCGGGTTGGACGGCGAGCATAAAATGAGTCCGCGAACGGCCGGATCTTTCAAGGCGTGGATGAGTTGTGCGGGCGTAAGCTTAAAGTCGTTCTCGGCCGGACAATCGATGAATACGGGCTCGGCATCTGCCAGCAAAATTTGTGCTGGATAGCTGACCCAATAAGGGCCGGGGACGATCACTTTGTCGCCGGCCTGAAAAATTGCCTGTGTCGCGTTATAAAGGGCGTGTTTTCCGCCGGTCGAAACGATGACTTCGTTCGGTTTCACGTCACGACCGCGACGCGCGTAATCCTTTGCGATGGCAGCGCGCAATGTGGCAATGCCGGCGGACGGCGTATAGCGCGTGAAACGCTTATCTAATGCAGCTTTCGCCGCATCCGTAATGGCCTGCGGGGTATCAAAATCGGGCTCGCCGGCGCCAAAGCTAATGATATCAATGCCTTCGGCCTTCATTGCATTTGCTTTGGCCGTAATAGCCAATGTTGGGGATGGTTCAACCCGGGAAATTCTCTCGGCAAGTTTGATCACGGTTACTTCTCCTGAATACTAAAATGGAATGCGATGGATGACTGGAGTTAAAGGAAACGCGGATTAACGCCCGTATTTCGTATAAAGCTGTGCTTCAACATGTTTTGGAACGAGTCCGTTCACGGAGCCACCAAAACGAGCGACTTCTTTGACCAGGCGCGAGCTTACATAGAAGTGCGTTTCCTCGGTCATCATGAAAACGGTTTCAATACGATCGTTGAGTTTTCGATTCATGTTGGCCATCTGCAATTCGTACTCGAAATCGCTGACGGCACGAAGGCCGCGCAAGAGCACGTTGCATTGACGACTTTTTGCGTAATCTACGAGCAGTCCTTCAAAGGAATCGACTTCGACTTCGTCGCCCGGAAACGATTCGCGGATCATTGCGATGCGTTCTTCGAGACTGAAAAGTGGCTCTTTTTGAATATTGATCGCGATTCCGACGATGACCTTGTCAAAAATTCTCAGACCGCGCTCGATAATACTAACGTGGCCACAGGTCAGGGGATCGAAGCTGCCCGGATAGATCGCAACAGTCATAGCTAAACTCTGGGAAAAGAAAAAATTATGAACAAAACTTGCTCGCTCTGCTTATTCGATTCGTAAGATACCGGCAAGCAGAGCGATCTACTTGTGAACGCGTGACGATAACACAGCGGAACCACGCAATATGGATCAAATATACAGCGACGAAAATTGGTCGGACTGGCGTGCTATTATTCAGCGTTGTTTTCTACTACCGGATCGCTGGCGAGGCGTCGATAAAAGGCGAGCCGGGTCGTGCCGTAACGTCGATTATCCTCGAGCTCAAAACCGGCGACGATCGGCGGCTCCGCTTTTGCGTCTGTTTCGAACACGACAAGTGCTCCTTCCGTAACGTGGGGACTGTCGGTCATTGCGATCAATGCCTTTTCGGCGAGGTTGGATTCGTAAGGAGGATCTAGAAACCACAGATCCACGTCGCCATTGATGTGATTGGCCAACCCGAACTCAAAAGTACACTTCCGGATATTCGCCTGTTGCTCACCGTCGATGGCTTTGACGTTCTCGCGAATGATCTCGATCGCTGAGCGTGAATTGTCAAAGAAGTAGCAAGAGGCTGCGCCACGACTCAGTGCTTCGCATCCAAGTGCGCCGCTGCCTGCGAATGCATCGACGACAATTGAGCCGTCAATATTACCAAGGATGGAAAACATCGCTTCTCGTACACGATCGCCAGTAGGGCGAGTTGTTGTACCTTCAAGCGTTACCAAACGACGACCGCGCGCCGAGCCTGCTACGATTCGCATGACAAAACTACCGTTAAAAAAACTGTGTATATAAGGAGGTAAACATTGCGCCTATAACAGGCGAGTCCACTCGCCTGGTTGAGCATTGGTTTTACTATAGGAGGAAACGCCAGATATATGCCCAACGATCACATAAAATAGCACAATTCTACCACTTGTTGTCTATGTCGGCGGGAGAAATGTCCAACCAAAGAATTGATGTTCGGTGAAGAAACCGAATAATACGAAATAATTTCAAATGCTTAGCGTTCTATAAGGGTAGGTGCTGATAAGAGGGCGGTCCGTAAAAGATATGAATTTGTGTAAAATTACACAAAGT
>JBEBSM010000211.1:0-6960 GCA_040394315.1 Lujinxingia vulgaris | reverse complement strand
TTGTGATCATGCTTTTTGGCGTTGGCAAATTGCCTATGGTCGCCAAACAGTTGGGTTCAGGTATTCGTGATTTTCAGAAATCCGTCCGCGGCGAGGGCGACGATGACGATGCTCATGCTACCAAGCGTGTCGAAGACAAGCCGGTTGATACGGTTGCGCGCGAAGAAGTTGCCAAAAAAGATGAAAAATCTGAGAATTCGGTAATCTTTTAATAAATTCTGCCGGTTTTGGTTAATCGTTCTTTATGAACATGAACCATCCGGCTGATTGAGCAGAACATGACTTTTCAAAGTATGACGGGCTATGGCTCCGCGCAGGTAGAAAGCGGCGGTTGGCAGCTCAGTATTGAGTGCCGTGGCGTAAATCATCGTTCGTTGGAGCCACGGTTTTTTGTCGGCGATGCGCAGTGGCGCTGGCTTGAAACCGTGGCGGTGCAGGCTGTTAAGCAAGCGGTTTGCCGTGGGCGTGTGGATGTGCGGATCGATGCCGTCGCGAAAAGCAGTGGACAGGCCGCCGAGTCGGCGCTCATCGATCCGGAGCTTTTTGGTGCGGTTTGTCGTGAACTGAGCGAGTTGGCGGATGAAAACGGTTTGTCAGGCGGCGTAGCGTTGCGTGATGTGCTGGTGTTTCGGTCACGTTTTGAGCGGCAAAAGAGCGAAAAAATAGAAAAAGAAGGGGAGTACGACGAGGCTGTTGTTGCCGCATTGCAGGCTGCGGTTGAACAATTTGTCGAAAGCCGGATTATTGAGGGATCGGGGATTCGTGCAGATCTTTATGCGCATCTTGAGCGAATTGAGCGTGGCCTTGGTCAGATCCGCGACTGTGTTACGACGGAAGCCAACGCGTACAATCAGCGTTTGGTGCAGCGTTTGCAGGAGGCCGCGAGTCGCTTTGAGCTGGGTGAGTTGGACGAACAGCGGATTGCGCAGGAACTGGTTTTTTATGCAGATCGCAGCGATATCTCGGAAGAGTTGCAACGCGCCGGTTCCCACGTTATCAAGCTGCGTGGTTTGATTCGGCCGGAGAAAATCGGTGAACCGCGTGGTAAAAAGATAGATTTCTATCTGCAGGAGCTCTTTCGGGAAGCAAATACGATGGGTTCGAAGAGTAATTCAGCGGTTCTGACGGATCGTGTGATCGATATCAAAAGTAGTATTGAGAAAATGCGTGAACAGGCGGCGAACGTCGAGTAATCGCGCGGACAGATGTAGAAGAAGGTCAATTCCATGGAACAGGGTGTACTTTTCATTGTGTGCGGACCTTCGGGCGTCGGTAAAACCAGTTTGTGTGAAGCCTTGCTGGAGCGTCGGCCGAGATTAACGGTGAGCACGAGCTATACGACGCGTGCGCCGCGTGGTGGCGAAGTCGACGGGGTTGCCTATCACTTTGTTGATAAGGTGACGTTTCAGACGATGCGCGATGCCGGCTTGTTTGCAGAATGGGCGCATGTGCATGGCAATTATTATGGAACGGCCATCCAGGTCATCCATAACGCGTGGGAAGCCGGCAAGGACGTCCTGTTTGATATTGACTATCAGGGGGCTGAGCTTATTCGGCAGCGCTTTCCACAGGCCTGTACGGTGTTGATCATGCCGCCGGATATGGAGACGCTCAAGTCCAGGTTGTGCAATCGGGCGACGGATAGCGAAGAAGTTATCGCGCAACGACTGCAAGCGGCGCGCAACGAATTGGCGCAATTCGATCATTTTGAATATATCGTTGAAAATGACAATTTAGAGCGCGCGATGGACGCTCTTCTGGCGATTTATGATGCCAGTCAGCACCGCCAGTTTCATCTGGCGGCGCGTCTTCAACAGATGTTGAAAGATAGCTATTAAGCTTAGATTTTAGGGGGGCGTTATTGGAGCGCTTTTTTGAGCCGTCGGATGTGCAGGGATAGCTCGGCCAGGCCTTCGTACCAGCCGATTTCTTCGGCCAGCGTGCGGGCTTGCCGAAAATAATCCTTGCTTGCTTCCAGCTCGTTGGCTTCCATCGACGTGATTCCGAGATTCGTGAGGATGCGGCTCTGGTTGAGCAGATCGCCGGTGCCCTGGGCGAAGCTCACGGCGCTTTTGAAGTATTGCATGGCCATTTTGACGTCGCGGATGCTCAGGCACAGGGCGCCGAGGTTGGAGAGGATGCGTACCAGTCCGCGGTAGTCTTCGATCTGGCGCGCTTGTTGGAGTGCGGCGTTGAGAAATTGTTGTGCGCGCTGGAAGTCTTTTTGTCGGATGAATAGCGTTCCGAGTTGATTGTACGCGGTCCACATGAGTTTTCGGTCATCGGGATTGTGCATGTCGAGATCGCCGATGGTTTCGACTTTTTTGGAGACTTCCATGAGCAGGCTGGCGGCCTGGGGAAGTTGGCTTTCTTTTTCGTGGAGCTGGGCAAGTGCAAGCAGGGCTTTGATTTCGACCTTGATCAGGCCGGCTTCCTGCGCTTGTTCCTTGAGGGCGAGTAGATCCTCGGAACTGCGTTGGATTCCGCCGGCTTCCATTTCGATCAGGCCTTTTTCGTGGAGCAATTCAAGGCGGACGATGGTGTCGATGCCGTCGATTTCTTCGTGAAGCGGTGGGAGCTGGTCGATGATGCGTTGTGCGTCTTCCAGGCGGCCGGATTCGCGCAGTGCGATGAGCATGTGTGCGGCGGCCTGAATGAACGTGGGATGTGTGTTCGAGACCTGGCTGTCTTGCAGCAGTTTGATGGCATCCTGAATATGCGCGATGGCATTTTCATAATCGTAGAGATCGAGCATCAACTGGCCGGTGCGCACGAGGTAGTGTGCGGCACCTTCGAAGTTGTTGAGGCTGCGGTAGTGAAACGCCAGCATTAACGGGTGTTCGAGACGATCAATTGCGGCGTATTCCGGCGCGTTTTCCAGAAAGTTGATGATCTGATTGTGAATTTGCTCGCGCATCGCGTGGGGAAGACGCTGGTAGATTATGTTGCGGATTGCGCGCGGATGAAACGCGAGGTGAACGCGCTGATGAGAGTCAAAACGCGATTCCAGGACGTTGAGTGCGATGAGATCTTGAATTCCGTCTTCTGGATTTAAGGCTGTGGGCACGATTTGGAAGAAGAAATCCTCTCGAAAGCCTTCGCCCAACACGGATGCAACGGCCAGCAGGTCGCGGAGATGGTCGGGTAGCATGTCGATGCGTTCGGCCAGAAGTTCTTGCAGGCTGAGGGGAATGCCGGCCTTGCTCAGGTCGATGTCGTCGAGTACGCGGCCGCTGTTTTGCTTGCGCAGTGCGCGGACGAGTTCGCGTAAAAACATCGGGTTGCCGCTGGTGCGCTGGTGAAGCTGTGCGATCACGGATTGTGGCGGCGTATAACCGAGCATTTGCGAAATGAGCTGGCGCGACTCACCTTCGTTGAGACCGGCGATCGGCAGAATTTCGAAGTTGCCGGGTAGTCCGTGATCGAGCGCGGTGGATTCGATGCGTTGGGTAACGACGAGCAATACGGGTTGTTTTTGGATTCCCGCGAGTAAATTCTCGAGAAACTTAATCAAAAGTCGGTCGCTGACGTCGAGATCATCGATTACCAGCAAGAGCGGGCCGGCTTTCATGGAAAAACGCATCATGCGGTACAAAAGCGCCGATGAGAAGTGCATGAGTCCGTGGGGATCTTCCCAGGGTAGCGTGTCGGATGGGTTGTTTTCGCCAAGAAAAAACTTCACGGCGGCATCGATGTTTTGCTTCAATCCGGTGGCTTCGCAGGCTTTGCGAATGAGCAGGCCGGGGTCTTTGTAGGTGGCGGCGATTTGCCGAATCCAGAGGCGCACGGGCGCCAGGCTGTCGTGGCTTTGGGTGCCGGATTCGCCGGTGCCGAAGATGCACCAACCGGCTTGTTTTTGGGTGAGGATGAAGCGTTCGAGCAAAACCGATTTGCCGGTTCCGAGATCGCCGAGGATCGCGACGCCGCCGCCGTTTGAATTCGTGCGAACGTCGGTTGCGCGTCGCACAAGTTCGTCGAATAGCGCCGGGCGTGGCACGTAAACGTCGACTTCTTCGAGCTCTTGTTCGATGCTTTGCTGCGCTGCAATCGCGACCTGGGTTAGTTCCAGGACTTCGCAGACGGATTCGCCAGAAATTAAGCGCGGGGCATCGTAGAGAACGCGGTCGCGTGTGAGTTCGATGAGCTGATCGTCGACAAAAATCTTTGCGTCGCGTACGCCGCGCGCAATATCGACGGCATGGTCGATGGCTTCGCCGTACGCATTTCCGCCGCGACGGTCGGAGATATAAACTTCTCCGTAAACCAGCGCGATTCCCATGTGTTCGGCGCCGTATTCGAGCACGCGCAGTTCGTTTTGAAGCGCCAGAGCGCATTCGATCGCGCGTAGATTGTCGCCTACGCGAGCGCGGCGTGCGCCGAAAAGGATTGTGAAGGTTCCGCCGAGGTTGTTTTCGAGTTCGCCTTCATAACGCGCAATCACTTCGCGGATGAGTGCCGATTCTTGTGCGCTGCGTCTGGCGAGTTCTTCGGGATCGATGCCTTCGCGGCGTCGGGCACGCTGTTGGACGCATAAAACCGCCACTTTTCGGCGCTCGCCCATGAGATTGCTTTCGAGCTCGCCGATGCCGAAAGTCTGGTCGAGGATGGAGGTTCCCTGCGCGATGGCTGTGGCCAGTCGTTGGGAATCGCCGAGTGCCTGGGAGTCTCCGAGATTGAAGTTTCCGGAGCGGCTGTACATGCTGCTCAGGCCGGGGCGGCCGGCGTCGGTGGTGCTGAACGGTCGGCTTCGGGAATGCGGGCCGGTGGCGCCGCGAGACATTCCGCTGCGTGACAGGGGACCGCTACGCGACATCGAGCCGCTGTAGTTGTCAGAATTCGCAGCATCACTGGCCTCGCTGAGACCGTGATGATAGGTCAGGCCGGTGTGGGAGTGAACGCCGGAGTCGCCCATGAGAAGTTCTTGCTGGGCGTCGAGTAGGGCGTGGCGCATTTCGCCAGCGTTTTGGAATCGCTTGTTTAAGTTGCGCTCCATGGCTTTGAGCGCGATTTCCTCGAGAATAACGGGGATTCGGTGTGTTTTTACGATTTCCGAGGGGCGGCGGATGGTCATTTGCATGACGCGGCCGATGATGCTGACAGCGTCTTTGTCGTGGAAAAGACGTTTTCGGGTGAGCATTTCGTACAAAATGACGCCGACGGACCAGATGTCGGCGCGGCCGTCGAGATCGCGGCGCATGATCTGCTCGGGACTCATGTAATCGAAGGTTCCGACGATGTTGCCGGCCGTGGTGTACGGGCCGACTTCCATGGCGGGGCCTTTGATTTTTGCGATGCCGAAGTCGAGCACTTTTACGAAGTCCGGTTGGCCGGCGACTTCTTCGATCATGATGTTGGCGGGCTTGAGATCGCAGTGGATGATTCCGCCGTCGTGGGCTTGTTCCAGAGCGCTTAAAAGCTGGCTTAATATCGCGCAGATGCGGGCAGGCTTGAGCGGGTAATCTTGTTTGATGACCTCTTTGAGCGTGCGTCCGGGCAGGTGTTCCATGACCAGGTAGAGGAGACCGTTGTCTTCTTTTCCGTAGTCGAGAATGCTGATGATGTTGGGGTGGCGCAGACGGTTAATCGCCTGGACTTCGCGCATGAAATAGTGTTCGCCGTCGGGATTGGTTTCGGACGGTTTTAAGACTTTTACGGCAACCTGGCGTTCGAGTGGAAACTGGGTTGCGACGTAGACATTGCCCATGCCGCCTTCGCCGATTTTTCGGTCGAGGCGGTACATGCCTTTTAGCGTGACTCCGATAAAAGGATCGGCGGGTTGTTCCTTCATGGTCGGGCTTTTGCCGACCTTTTTGGGCGCAGCTGAGCTGGCTTCAGGAGCAACGTCAACCAGGGCCTGGCTGTCGGAGAGATCAGAGAACGGAGAGAGGGTGCCGGGTTCAAGCGGCTCGATCTCAATGTCGATGTCAATGATATCTGAAAGGTCTTTATCGTCGCTCATGCTACTCTAGGCGTCTGCTCCAGGCCGTGAATTCGGGGGAGCTTATTTGATACATTACTTTACATCCATCAATTCCGCGATGATTGCTTCGCGCTTTTTTCGTTCTTCAGCGATCAAATCTTCAACGGTTTGTTGGAGGGCGGATTCGTTCTGATCGATCCACTTAAAACTGGTTTCAACGATGTCGCCTGCATCCACCAGAGCGACGTACCATTCACCATCGGCGGCCAAAACGAGCGGAAACTCTTGCTGGCTGCGGGTTACAATGATGGCCGCCTTTGCATCCTCGGAAAGCTGGATTTCACGGACGTTGGAGCCAAAAATCACGCCGTGGTTGGGCGATAGTAGCTTGGGTTGAAAGACTTTTTCGAAAAGTTCTCGGCCGTTTTTTGTCGTTTCGATCAATTCAACGCCGGATTGTCGTCGCGCCAGCCGGTGATCGGTCTGGGGAAGATAACGGTCGATGAAAACGCCCATTTGCTTGAGCTGATCGTAGCGGAGTTGAAAATGATCGTGCGTGGCCTGATCGCTGCGTTGCCAGATTGTGTCGTGATCGCCTTCAAACAGTGCATCTCTGAAGATTGTATAGGCATCTTCAGGCTTGGTCGGATCGAGTTCACCGCTGCAAGCTGTGTTAAAGACCGTCAGGCAGAGCAGGATAAAAAGCATGCTGTAGCACGTAACACGGCTGTATTTACGGTGAAGACGAGACATCATCGGCAGGATTGGGATTGAGTGGTTTGGGAATTGTGAAAAGAACCGCGAACTATGTGAAATACTATCCTGAGGGGGCCGATCCTGTAAAGGTGCGAGAATAAAGGGCGCGCGGGTTCGGCTGCTATTCGCTTTGCAAAGTCGAAAGCTCAAGCGGGATGGGTGGCGTGCCAAATTGATCGATGCGGCGCTCAAACCAGCGTCGCCAGTAGAAGCTGGCGTCCTCTTTGGACCAGGCCAGGCTGTTGGGTTCTCGTTTGGCAAAACGCATCAGGGTTCGCTGCGCG
>JBEBSM010000210.1:0-6986 GCA_040394315.1 Lujinxingia vulgaris | reverse complement strand
GGCACGCGCCCGTCTTCAAATCAAACAACCAGTTATGCCGCGGACACCGCACACCACACCCATCAACCTCCCCATGCCCAAGCGAGCCACCCGCATGCGGACACGTGTTATGAATGCAATAAAACGCATCCTCGATCCGAAACACCGCCACACGTTTCGTTCCCAAAAACACAACTTTTCGATCACCGTTCGCCAGCTCATCCGCCCGCGCAACCAACACAAAACCGTCCTGCCCTTCCATCCACAAACTCCCTGAAAACGACCCTCGATCGGTACAAACCATGTCTCAAAACTTCAACAGCTCCGACAGCTCCGAAAACTCCCCCACGCTCGCAGAAATTCAACAAACCGTCCACCACTGGATCTCCCAATGGAAAGACGGCTACTTCCCACCCCTCGCAAACCTCGCCAGAATCACCGAAGAAGTCGGTGAACTCGCCCGCGCCATCAACCACCACCACGGCCCCAAAACCAAAAAACCCTCCGAGCAAGAACCCAACATCGCCGAAGAACTCTCCGACATCCTCTTCACCCTCGCCGCACTCGCAAACTCCCTCGACATCGACCTCACCCAGGCCTTCGCCGACACCATGCACAAACTCGAAACCCGCGACAAAAACCGCTTCACAAAATCGTGATCCAAACGCCTTATTTTCGCATTTCAAGCAAAGCCATCAAACCCGAGCTTCCGCTTTCGCTTTTTTTAGTTCCTTCGCACGCGCTGCCTTTACCGCGTCCTTCCATCACCCTTCCGAAACATCAGGCGCACTCGCTGCAAAAACAAACTCCCGCACCCGCTCATCCTCACTCTCAAGAATAACAGCCGGCGGCCCAAACGCGATAATCTCACCCTTATAAAGCATCGCAATATAGTCCGCGATCCGAAACGCCGACGCCATATCATGGCTGATCACAACGCTCGACACCTCAAAATCGTTCTGAACCTGCACAATCATTTCTTCGACATAACGCGACTTAAGCGGATCTTGCCCCGTCGTCGGCTCGTCATAAATCATCAACTCCGGACTCGTCACCAACGCCCGCGCAAGACTCACACGCTTTTGCTGCCCACTCGATATTTCCAGCGGCGTCGCGTCAGCAACCTTTGCCAGATCCAACTTTTCCATCAGCTCCCGCGAGCGCTTATGCGCCTCCGCCGTCGAACAAACCCGACGCTCGATCAACGGAAAAGCCACGTTCTCCAAAACCGTCATCGAATCAAACAACGCCGCGTGCTGAAACAACATCCCGACCCGCGTACGAAGCTCGCGCAAATCCCGCTCACTCATCCCCTTCAGCGATTTCCCAAACACCTCGATCTCGCCCTTATCCGGCTTGAGCAGCCCTAAAATGTGCTTCATCAACACACTTTTCCCCGAACCCGAACCCCCAATCAAAACCGTGAGTTTGTCTTTCGCCAACGAAAAATCGATATTCTTCAAAACCGCACGTCCCGAAAACGACTTGTGCACGCCCGTAATTTTCACCACGCGCTCCACTTCATCCCCGAGCGTTTGATCGGCCGCATCCGCAGAATCAATATCCGCCTTACCCTCCCCACCCAGCAGATTCTGCACATGCTCGTTGTCCAGCTTCCGAACTTCTTCCGGTGGCCCCTGCGCGATAATCTGGCCGTCATGCAAAACGGCTACGGAATCAGCCAGGCGAAAAATCGTCGTAATATCATGACTGATCAACACACTCGTCAGACCATACCGCTCGGTAATGTCTTTGATCATGTGATCGACAAACTCCATCATCACCGGATCAAGCCCGGTCGTCGGTTCATCGAACAACACGATTTCAGGATTCGTCACAATCGCACGCGCCAGACTCACCCGCTTTTTCATTCCACCCGACAACGTCGCCGGAAACTGATGCAAACTCTCCTCAAGCCCCAGATCGATCAACAATTCGGCCGCCAACTTCTCTGCTTCCGCCGCCTTCATCACGTTGTGCTCAACCAACGGAAACGCCACGTTTTCCACAACCGACATCGAATCAAACAATGCATAGTTTTGAAACATCGTCCCGATCCGCATCCGCGCCTTCGCAAGCTCCACCGGCTCCATATTCGTCAGATCGCCGCCAAAAACCTCCACAGAACCGCTATCCGCACGCAGCAAACCGTTCAAATGCTTGATCAAAACAGACTTTCCAGACCCCGAAGCACCCACGATGATCGTGATTTTCCCCGCCTCAATCGTCAGCGACAAATCCTTCAAAACCTGGTTTTTACCGAACGTTTTATTCACGTTCTTCATAACCGCTATCGGCTTATCCCCCAACGGCCAGCGCTCCACATCCGGCGCCAGCAAATTCCGCAAATCCTTCCCCGACTCGCCAAAATTCTCATCACGCTTTGTTTCGATATCACTTTTTTCAACGTCGTCCGACACACCGCCTCCAGCATTCAACCAAACCACTCCAATCACGCTGCACGTTTACTATCCCACCGACGCTCTAACCAGCAGCATCTGGCAATCCATCAAAAAAGGCCGTGGCATATTCGCCACGACCTTCTTTTCATCACCCTGTATTCGACTGGTTCACCAGAACTTACGGTAGTTCGTAAGTTACCAACAAATTCGGTCGGTTTGCCGGCGTAGCATTCGTGCGCCCATAATACTTCGACATGCCTTCGTCCGCATGGATTCGCAACGACAAGGTCTGGTCACCGTCATATTCCTGCTGAATCAACGGAATCAAACCGAAATGATTGTTCACCACCGGCTTTTCGATGACATCATCCGACGGATCTACCGCGTAATCCAACAACCAGCTCCCATAATACGTCGATTCTGCCGTAAGGCGCGTATCCCAGCTCATCGGCTCCACTCCCCAGGAATCATCCGCCACGAACGTCGTAAATACTTCGTCGTCAGGCCCGGTTCCCTGTCCATTGAACGCAACCATCGACAAGCGTGCATCAACGATTTTTGCCCCCACTGGAAGGTAAGAGAGGTTGAACTTGAGATACGTTTCGGCAAGGGCTGCTTCAACAAGCAGCTCTCCATTCTCCACCGTATTGGCGGCGGCAGCAGCCACAGATACCTCCGCCTCAGCCGTCAATAAAACCTGATTGCATCGACGTTCCCGCACAATCATCCGAGGACGTTTCGCAGGATCTGGATCTGTAAGCGTTCGATATTTCGAGCGATAACCGATCGAGTAAAGATTGAGACTGAGCATCTGATCATCGAGAATTGCCGCATCCACAGCGCTCACCATCTCTGGTGTATTCGCCTGCCGCAGCACTTCAGCGATGTTCCCATTATACCATGCCCACCAATGGCCGAGCGGTGTCGTGTCCAACCAGGCAGGACGCGTATCCCAGCGAAGCTCATCAACCGTCCACGCGTTGTCGATCCGATGAATATAGACGTTGCCGTTATCGCCGACTGCATGTCCCGTGAACGACGTCATTTGCAAAATCGCTTCGTCAATCCGCATCCCGGCCGGAACAGTACTCAGATCAAATCGCAAATAAATCTCTGACGCCAATACATAGTTCTCATTCCAACCCGGCCGTCCCCGCAACTCAATAGTCAGATCATCGCTGACCAGCCCGGTGTATTTCGAAAGACTGACGGCAATTTCCGGCTCGATTATTACTTCTGCAATCACACATTCACCGAGAATTCGGCACACCACCGGCTCGCTTTCCTCGCCCGGATAACAGGCATATTCTGCCGGATCACCACAACCCCCATTGTCCACCACACATGCATGGAGTGGAGCACATGTCGGCTCTTGACCCACGCCATCCGTGCACGAGAAATCCGCAACGTCCCCACAACCGCCGTTATCCGTCGCGCACAAATCCAGCGCGTCACATGTCGGCTCTTGCCCCACGCCATCCGTGCACGAAAAATACGCTTCCGCACCACAACCACCGTTATCCGTCGCGCACAAATCCAACCCGGCACACGTCGGTTCTTGACCCACGCCATCCGTGCACGAAAAATACTCTTCCGCACCACAACCGCCATTATCCGTCGCGCACAAATCCAACCCGGCACACGTCGGTTCTTGACCAACCCCGTCCGTGCACGAAAAATATTCTTCCGCACCACAACCGCCATTATCCGTCACACAAACATCCAACACGGCACACGTCGGCTCTTGACCCACGCCATCCGTACACGCAACGAACGCAGCATCCCCACATCCGCCGTTATCCGTCGCGCAAATATCTACTCGAAGATCCACGCACACAGGGTCTTTGTTCACGCCATCCGTACACGCAAAGGACGCAACATCCCCACAACCACCATTCTCAAACAAACAACGGTCAACTAACTCGGCCGGCGTTTCATCTTTTGGATCTCTTTCATTCTCCGCCGAGCACCCCAAGCTTCCCGAAAGTACTACACAAGCAAGTCCAACCATCAGCCGCAATAAAGATCGTTTCATCAGCTTTTTCTCTAAAAAAGAACGCTACTCGTTCCACGTTCAAACCACACCAAACTGCAAAAACCTCATAAAAGATGACGAGGATTATCTGCACTGCGTTAACCTTCATTGTCAATCAGTGGATTTACAATTTGCAACAACCCGGTTTTTTCACCTCGGAAAATAGATCAGCGTTCTGCTGACTCGCATCGCTGGACAACGAAGCGATCAGACTACGATCTATCCCTCCTCTCTCCCCTCACCAAGCACAACAAACCCACTTAACCAAGCATTTACATACACTTAGCGCAGCCAAAACCCATCAGCAAACACCGCTCCCCTGATCCAAACGCGCGGCGGCTGCCCCTAAATTTTTGAGTTTTTCAAACTTTCTAAAACCTTTTTACCCATTCGAAGACCTCAAAACAGCCATCGAAACAAGCAAACGCATTTTATGCACCAGCAAGCGCACGTTTTTCACCCTCAATGCAGACTCTCTTGTCCACATCAGTGCATCTCTCGATACTTACACTTCATTGTCTTTTTGGGTCGTCCCATGCGCTGAACCCACCTGTCCGCCCAAAGGGCAGACGTGTTTTGAAGTCGCTAAAGTCAAGCGAAAAAAGTGCGCTAATGAAAACGCCAACAACTCCCACAAACCACCGTAATCACAATACCTTACAGGCTTGACGCAACAAATCCTAAGACCGAACATCCAGGCTCTAAGCGACGATATCTTCACCGATATCGACCCTAATCCACCATTTAGCAAAGCTATAGGATCGAGCACATTCGCTCGAAGGATGAAGTCTTTTGTGAATATGAATGTATCTGACGACGCTCTTGCAGATTCTCTTGTAGAACTCGCCACTTCCCATCATCAACATGGGCGTTTTGAGCAAGCATTTGAAACGCTTTTTCAGGTCGCGGAATTATACCGAATGCAAGAAAGACCAGAGCTTGCTGCTCAGGCTTTCCGCAAACTACTGCGCCTGGAAACGTCCGACATCGAATTACAACTCGCCCTTGTCCAGAACTTTTTAGAAATGCAGTTGTACGAAGAAGCCACCGAAGCCTTTTGTCTGTGCGCCTCGCACTTCGACACGCTCGGTATGCTCGACCGGTTTTTAGACCTGGCCAATCAGCTCTTAGAAATCGACCCAGACCTCATGGACGTACGCAACAAAGTCATCGACGTACTGTTGCGGGATACCGAAATTTACCTGAGCTATAACCTCTACGGTCAGGCCAGATCAGCGCTTGAGCGCGCATTAGCACACTTTCCACACAGTATCCGAATCCACAAAATGATGCTGCGCCTGGTCAAAAAAACTGCCGATAGCCGCGAACAGCTCCCGTGGCTTTTGAAGCTCGCGCAGCTCACCCGCGATGATGCAAAAACTAGCTGTCAGTATCTAAGCTGCGCCTTATCACTAACCGATGAGCACGAAGAAATCTTTGAATTCGCCGACGCTATTCAGGTCGATTTTCGCCGTTCATCGTCTCTCATCACCTGCATTGGCGACGAAATTACGCTTACACCCGCGGAATCATCAGCTCCCGAAAGCGACGAAAATACGGATAACGACGAACACACCACACCTCAACACCTCTCACTACGACAACGCCTGACGCTCAAGATGAAGAATGTCGCTCCGCCAGCGAGTGGACATGAACTGGTGATGTTGCAACGAGTTTTGCGTGCGGTCGAAGAATGCAAAGAACCCACGATCCTGACAATTCGCGCAAATCAAACCGAGCAAGGACCACACGCCGAGCTTGTCGTTTTTGGCGGCGCCTTATCACCAGGCATCCGACTTAACGGCGAGTCGTTGACCGCGCAAAACAATCAGGGAAATGCCACGCGTGACGATTTGCGCAAGCTCGTCACCGACGCGCTTCTCGATATTGCACGCGCTTTCGAAGGCATTGAATTTGAGCTGCAAAAAACAACGGCCGACCCGGATATAACGCGCATTCATGCATTTCCCGCGCTTTCGATCCTGATGGAACTCGCACGCAGCTTTTCTGACCACGCAAAAACCACAATTGCTGCCCAGTTTTTTCAAGCAGCCACCCCGCTCGCGGAGCAGGGCTGGCTGTTCATGAATCCACCGCCCGGTATTTTATTTCCGTTGCCTATTGCCAGCATTCACAACATCGAAACGACCTTCGAGTCGATCGACGTTTTCAGCCGCGCACTCTCCGCCAGAGATTCCTTTATCCGAAGGATCTTTAGCCAGAACGGCGAGTACCAAAACCAGGGCCCCGTGCTAACGCACCTGATCGTCACCGATACAAGTTACGCGTGCATGTCTTGCCCCGGCTTCATGGCGCTCGTTCAAATAGAGCACCAGAAAACCGGACAGCTTTTACAAGTCGCACGCCAGTTTATCGGCAAACACGATCCGTAAAGCCCCGGTTTGTCGGTCAACATTTTATAAAAAGCGGTTCACGGCCTCGTGTCGAACTCCGTTCAGGAACAGTTTTCTGCGCGAAAATGGCGACACCAGAGCCGCATATATCGGTCGGTTTTCCGACTAACCCTTTGCATCACGTATGCATATTTAGGAGTACATTATGTTAGATAC
>JBEBSM010000209.1:0-7006 GCA_040394315.1 Lujinxingia vulgaris | reverse complement strand
CGGCGCACCTTCGATCGTGTCGCGCTCCATCAAATACTCAAGAATCGCTTTGCGTGATTTCACGTCATAACCAAGCTGTTCCAGGGCTTCCGGAACGGTCTGATTCACGATCTTAAAGTAGCCGCCACCCACCAGACGCTTGTACTTGATAAGCGCGATATCCGGCTCAATCCCGGTCGTATCGCAGTCCATCATGAAGCCAATCGTGCCCGTCGGCGCAAGAACCGTAACCTGGCTGTTGCGATATCCAGCAACTTTGCCAAGCTCAAGCGCTTCGTCCCAGGATTTTTGCGCAGCGACAACCAGCGGATGGTTTTCGAGTTCTTTCCAATTATTCGCGATGTTTTTCACTTCCGCGCGATGCTTTCCGATGACTTTAAGCATCGGCGCTTCGTTGATCGCATAACCGTCAAAAGGCCCGGTTGTTTCCGCGATTTTCGCCGACTGACGATACGCAGCACCACACATCAACGCCGTGATAGCACCTGCATACGCACGGCCCTCGTCGGAATCGTAGGGCAAACCACGCGCCATCAACAGCGCACCGAGGTTCGCGTAACCAAGACCCAGCGGGCGGAAGATATGCGAGTTTTTCTCAATCGCAGGCGTCGGATAACTCGCGTTTCCAACCATGATTTCCTGCGCCGTGATCGTCAGCTCACTTGCACGCTCAAACGCCTCGATCTCAAACTCACCGTCCGCATCACGGAACGTCATCAGGTTCAAACTGGCCAGGTTACAGGCCGAATCGTCCAAAAACATGTATTCCGAACACGGGTTCGACGCATTGATCCGCGCCGTATTGCTACACGTATGCCACTCATTGATCGTCGTATCGTACTGCATACCCGGATCGCCACAGATCCACGCTGCTTTTGCGATACCGTCCATCATTTCACGCGCGTTGTGCGTTTCCACCACACGACCATCACGAACCGCACGCGTCGAGAACGTACCGTTCGACTCAACAGCCGTCATGAATTCGTCCGAAACACGCACGGAATGGTTTGCGTTCTGAAAGAAAATCGAATCGTACGCGCCGCCAGGCACGTTGAATCCGCCGTCATAACCGGCATCGATCAGCGCCCAGGCTTTCTTCTCTTCGTTCGCCTTACTGTGGATGAAATCCATAATATCAGGATGCTCCACGTCCAAAATAACCATCTTGGCCGCCCGACGCGTCTTGCCGCCCGACTTGATCACGCCCGCAAACGCATCATAGCCCTTCATGAAGCTAACCGGACCACTGGCCTCACCGCCGCCACTGAGCTGCTCACGGCTCGAGCGAATCGGCGACAAGTTCGAACCCGTGCCACTGCCCCACTTGAACAACATCCCTTCGGTCTTTGCCAGACCCAGGATCGACTCCATCGTGTCGTTCACCGAGTTGATAAAACACGCCGACGCCTGCGGTTTTTCTTCAACACCGACGTTGAACCAGACCGGGCTATTGAAAGCCATTTTCTGGTGAACCAACAAATACAACAGCTCATGACGATAGGTTTCCGCGTCCTGAGGCGTCGCAAAATAACCGTCCTTAATTCCCCAGTCCGTGATCGTGTTCGCCACGCGACTCAAAAGCTGCTTGATACTCGTTTCACGCTGCGGCGTTCCGAGCGCACCACGAAAATACTTCGAAACCACGACGTTCGTCGCCATCACCGACCACGCCACCGGAACTTCCACGTCTTTTTGCTCAAAGATCAGCGTCCCATCATGACTTCCAATCGAAGCCGTGCGCTGTTCCCACACGACTTCGTCAAAAGGATGCACACCCTCGCGACTAAAAAACCGCTCAAATTTGAGTCCCTTTTTGCTTCCCGTAAACTTGCGCACTTTTGCCGTTCCTTTGGAACCCGAAGTAGGTTGTAGATTTGTTTCAATAGACGACGTCATCCCGCGTTCTCCATTTTTTATATGTGAAAAATTAATTCAATTATCATTATTCTCTGTCCGACAGCTCACTTGAAAACTCTGCGCGCGCCCTGCTCCGTAGACAGACGCCGCATTCACTTTTCAACGCCCCACACAGCTTCGGAACGGTCGCCAGCATAGACCAACACCTACCACTGTCAACAATCGAAACTAACCACATATTGTGCCATGCACAAAATAACACCACCACATATAGGCAAGAAGTCAAAAACCTCTGCATTTTTGACACCTTACAAATCAACTTCAAGCATCACTTCAACACCTGAAAACAGATTCAGCTTTCTGCAGCTACCGCCCCTGAAAAATTGCTTCTCATATCGCTTTTTGCGCCAGAACCGGACTTTCTCCAGCGTCCATGCACTCGTCAACGAATAAACGTGAAACAGATCGTCACAGATCGATTCGTGGTGTACCCTACGTTCTGTCTGGCGACACGTTTTTCGGCTGTCGCTACCGTATACTGATTGGAACTCCATTATATAGAAACCCGTTTTGACGGGTGATTCAGGGCAAACATGCGTAAGATCGTGGTGCTGGGCTGTGGTTTCGCCGGCTATAATGCCGCCCTTCAACTCGAAGAAGGACTGGCGGGCCGACGCCGCACGCAACTCACTGTAATTTCGGATACCGCTCATTTTCTGTTCACGCCGCTGCTCTACAGCGTAGCCACCGGCGAACTGGACATGACGCACATCACCGTCGACTTGAAAGATCACCTCAAGCCAACGACCAACCTGATCGTCGATTCCATTACCGGCCTGGATCTGAAACGTCGGGTACTTATCGGCAAAAACGGCGAAATCCCCTTCGATTACCTGATCTTAGCTCCCGGCACGGTGGTTGATTTCGGCAAATTAGCGCCCGCTCCCGATCAACCGCCGGTCGCACACACCTTTAAAGACGCGCGCGACGGCGTGCGCCTGCGCGAAATCGTCGAGTCCGCCTTCGTCCAGGCCGAACAACTCGTCGAAATCGAGGATGTTCGCAAAAAAGTCAGTTTTGTCCTCATCGGTGCCGGTGCAACCGGCGTCGAACTCGCGGCCGAGCTTTACACCAGGATATCGGCCGATCTCCTCCCGCTCGCGTCTGAGCGCGTCCGCGAGCAATTCCGATTTATTCTCGTAGAATCAGACCCGCAGACCCTGAAAAACCTGCCTGACGAGCTCCGCGCCGTCGCGCAACCGTATCTGGAAAGCGCCGGTGTCGAACTACTTCTCGGAAACCCGGTCGTAAAAATCGACGACCATAGCGTCACGCTCGAAAACGGCGACGTCATCGAAAGCGACAACCTGATCTGGTGCGGCGGCGTTCAAGCCCCGGCGTTTCTAGCGGAATCAGGACTTAAAACCGATGAGCAATCCGGGCGAGTACACGTCGAAGACACCCTGCGCGTGAATGGGCACATCGGTATTTACGTAATCGGCGACGCCGCGATCACCACGCCCGCACTCTCCCAAAACGCGCACGTCGCTATTCAACAGGCCACACTCGCTTCTCAAAACCTGTTGGCCGATCTCGTCGGCCGCTCCACCCGCCCATTTAGCTTCGAACACCACGGCGATCTGATCTCGTTAGGCCGCGGCAACGCCGTCGTCACCGTGCGAAACAAAGTCATCGAAGGCAAGCCAGCCTGGCTCATGTACCGTCTATTTTACACGGCCATGATGCCCCGCACGCTCAAAAAAGCACGACTCCTCAAAGATTGGGTCGCCTCCCGAGCCAATAAATTCGAAGGCCCCAAACTGCTTACCGACCGACTCACACACGACGACGATCCAGCCCAGATTGCTGACGAAGGCTAAACGTCCGACCAAGAAACTAAAAAGACCCGGCGAGTTTTTAAACTCGCCGGGTCTTTTTTATTGTGTCTTTTTAGTACGATTGTCTCAGGGAGCCATTCGCTTCAGTTCTTCTTTAAGAAGTTCTTCGGCCGTCAGTTCCTTGGGCTCAGCTGGCTTTGCCTTGGGCTGCGCCGCTGGTTTGGAAGCAACCGGTTTTGCAGGCTCTGCAGCCTTCTTAACCGGCGCCGGCTTTTCTTTGACCACTTCCGGCTTGGGTTCAGGCACTGGAGTCTCCTTCACCGCTGCCGGCTCCACAGCCGCTGGTTCTTCAACCACGGCTTGTTCGCCAGCTTCCGCTGCAGGTTCCTCTTCCTCAACCGCTGCTGGTGGCTCTTCAACCACAGCCTCTTCAACAGGCTCCACGGGTGCCGTCGGAGCAACAACTGCTGGCGTATTCGGATCCGGTTTTACACCATTACTGATCGAACCGGTCTTAAAGAAGTACACGCCGGCAATCGTTCCGGCGATAAGCATAAGTATGATCAAAAGCGGCATTTTACTGCCTTTTTTGACGACGTACTCATCATCGTACGATTCGCTGACAGCCAACTCCTCTTCGTTCAAAGACGATGACATCGACAATGGCTGTTGCCCTTTTCCATCGTCAATCTCGTCGAGCAATCCATCGATGCTTGCAGCAATCTGCTGCGATACATCGCTGTCCGCATGAGCGACACCTGGGCTTTCCTCAGGTTCACCAAAGAGATCGTCTTCGTCCAACCCTGCACTTTCAGTGAAGAAATCATCTTCGGCTTCGGACGGATCCCCATCCTGGCCAAACACGTCGTCATCACTTTCACCAGCAAACAGATCTTCTTCGCGTTCATCGGCAAATAGATCGTCTTCGCTTTCATCAGCAAACAGATCGTCGGACGGCTCATCGGCCACCGAATCCGCAGCTTCCGCAGCGATCGCAAAGGGATCAGACGCGTCATCAAGACCTGCGTCTAAATCAACATCATCCGGCTGTTCAACCAGCGGCGCTCCAAAAAGATCTTCTTCTTCTTGCGCAGCTAAATCATTGTCCGGCAACGCTTCCGGTTCGTCCGGAGTATCATCGCTGAAAGGGCTAGCGCCGATTGGCTCACGGTCTTCACCAGAAAGTACGCTGACAACTTCAGCGACAAGCTCTTCCTGCGCCGTGTTTTCCTCCTCGCCAGCCATGCCAAAGAGTGGAGTCCCGTCGTGGGGACATATATCGATCGAAGTCTCGAAATTTCTACCGCAGGTCGTGCAAAAGCGCATGTTCGGTGGCCCTCCTCATGGTGAGCGGCACGGTGACCCAAATATTCACTCGCGCGCGCCCCGACACTTTGTTGTCGCGTACCATATACCAACTATTCTACTGCGACAACTTACGCAAACGGTATCAATGATAAAAAGGTCGTAACCCACGCGGGCTACGACCTTTTTCATTCCGCTTTTACGAAACAAGCGAGCTTAATGCCGGGTTTCCGACATTATTTCGCATTGTACGTGGTCTTGAAGTCTTTCTGATGAACCGAACCGCTCAAGCTACCAGCAGCGCCGCTGGCGGTCAGACGACCCGAAACGTTAACGGTGTTTCCACCACGCTCGCCGGTTGCGCTGATGTCGCCCTTTTCGCTGACTTTGCCTTTGAACGGAACAAGGAACGCTGCGCCTTCACGCTCGCCACGGATTTCGCCGCTGATGACGAAATCTTTGCGAATGTTCATGTTCATCTTGGCATTGGAGAAACCACCGCCGCCCAGGTTAGCATCGGTAACCATACCAACTTTGGCTGGAACTGGCTTAGCTGGCTTTTTCGCAGCTTCTTTTTCGCCGTCTGCTGTTTCAGCAGCTTTTTCTTCTTCGGTTGGCTCAGTCTGAGCTTCGCCAAGCTTTTCTGCGAATGCCTTGTCGCAACGCTCCATGCGTGCGTCGATTGCAGTCTTAACCGTATCTTTCTCGGCCAGGCTCTGCTGAGCAGCCGTGAAGCTGGCTTCATCAAAACCGTAACGAGGATAGATCTCCTCCTTCAGTTCGCGAGCACGAGCAGGATCATCAATGTGAGCATTTACACAGGTAACCTCAAAGGCTGCCTTGATGTAGTTGTCTTCATTGACCTCGATTGCTTCTTCAACAACTTCTTCTTTCTCAGCAACTTCTGCCTGAGCTTCGTCGACCTTCTCTTCAGCCTCGTTAAGTTCCTGAACGGCCTCTTCGACTTTCTCAGCCGGGGTTTCAGATGGCTTCTCACAAGCAGGAAGCAACAAACCAGCAGCCAACAAAGCAACACATAATGTTTTCATGAAACTTTTCATTCACTTCTCCTTACAATTCAAAAACAAACAACGCCAAGGTCGCTACTAAATATCGTTCTCTTGCAGGTTGATTCTTTGGTCCACATGCAGGCAAGAACCGAATGAAATTAATTGCTCTCTCATTCACCAAGGCTCAAACCATACATCGACCATAGCGCAGATACTATGTACAGACAGTTTACGATGTCAATAACACGAAATGACCGCAATACTGCACTATCTACTACATAGACGCGTTTCTCACCATATCGCTCACGGCCTGTCAAGATAAATACACCGTGACAAAGTGCAACACAATGCCCAATTCCGTGAATGTTGTCTATGGATTATCTGGTAAACAATCGTTATTCAACCCTGTAGCCTGTTTTTACGCTACCTCTTATTTATAACGATCCTCTCAAGATACTCCATTAGCTCTTTACCACTACGTATAGATAACTCATGCATTTCGTCATTATCGGAAACGGCGTCGCCGGAACCAGCGCTGCATTTGAAATCCGAAGCCGCCATCGCTCCAAAAAAATCAAAATCACGCTGATCAGTGATGAATCAGATTATTTTTTCTCCCGAACCGCACTCATGTACGCCTACATGGACCGGCTTTCACGCGAAGATCTCGAACCCTACGAACGTAAAGTCTACGATCGACAGGCCATCGACCGCATCCGCGACCGCGTAATCGATCTCGATGCCACCAAGCAATCCTTGCAGCTCGCGTCAGGAAAAACGCTCACCTACGATCGACTTCTCATTGCAACCGGCGCAAAACCTCGCTCACTTCCCTTTGCAGGCATCGAAGACGTCCGCGATGGAATCGTGAATTTCGTCAGCATCCAGGACCTCGACGAATGCGAAAGCCTCACCTGGTCCACCAAAAAAGCCGTCGTCGTCGGTGGCGGCCTGATTGGAATCGAACTCGTAGAAAGTCTGCGTCACCACAATATT
>JBEBSM010000208.1:0-7028 GCA_040394315.1 Lujinxingia vulgaris | reverse complement strand
CGGGCGAGGGTATGGATGCGCAGCGGAAAAGGTATGCGAGAGGTAAGCGCGTGTATGGCACCTATCCGCCGACGGTATGCAAGCGGTACGCGTCGCTATCGCGCCTATCGCCCGACGGTATGCAAGCGGTACGCGTCGCTATCGGACCTATCGCCCGACGGTATGCAAGACCTAAAAAAGTTGAGCAATGTCATTTTGGGAATCCGAACTGAACGTCCAGACAGGTTTGCACCTATCCCGCGACGGTTGGGAAGCGTCGCGGGATAGGTGCAATAGTGATTTTGGCGGGAAAGTTTAGACGTGGTCTTCGGCAGACGGTTGGGGCCAAAAGCGCATCAGCAAATCACCTGGAGTTCCCTGGGCGATGAATAATATTTCGATGGCCAGTGTCCATTCATGCATGGATATCTTAAAACTACTGATCATATTCTCCCTCATAACACTTCCCATCACAGCAGCCGCACAAACCAGACATATCAGCGCCGACCCAACCCCCGAGACCCAGCGCTGCCAGAACCACCACGCCGCGTTTCATACCAACGGGGACGTCGTCATGGTCGAGTACCACGGGCAATGGCGCGACTTTGAAGACGGCGGTCGCGCACAGAACGCCGGGTTCAATGGCCAGGGCTGTGAGATCGAGCGCGTCGTGCGCCTGACCCCCGAGCGCAAGGTCGTGTGGGCGATTCGTCCCACTGCTGAGCGCGACGCGCATGGATTTGCTCGCCAGGATATGCTTCATGCATTGGTGGCCATGCCCGACGGCGGCACCGTCGTGTCGACGACCAACACCCCGGGCGCGGATCACTTACATAGCCGACTGCTCTATATCGAGAGCAACGGCGACCTACGCTGGAAGCTGCAGACCGAGCAGGCCCCGATGTTCTCGATGCTCACGCCCCATGTCGGCCCGGGCGGCCAGCTCATCGTCGAAATCGAGGCCTCCAACTTCGGCTACGACAACGGTCGCTTCCAATTGCCCGGGGGAAAGACCACAAAGTTGCGAAAGCACCAGCAAATCTTTCGTGTCGCGCGCATCAATGTCGCCGACGCAAAGCTTTTATGGGAGCACGCCAACACGAGATTTGCGGATACCTTTGAGGACGGAGTCGTCACCATCAACACTCGGTTCACCAACACCAACCCCCCCAAAACCAGATTTGTGATCCGCCAGATCTCTTTTGATGGGAAACTCGCTTCCGAAGCAACCACCCCGTGGTTGCAAAACGAGAGCCTTCTTTCGGCGGCCTATGAGCGCGGGCACCTCATCATCACGACCCGCAAGGAGCACTTTACGAGCGACCAACATGTCGAGCGGCGCACCGGAAACCTGCGCGTCTTTGATAGCAAAGGTCGCCTGGTCCACACCCGCGAATTGGCCGATGGCAGCCGACTGGCCGAGCGCAGCGCCGGCGCGCCGCTGCGGATCGTGAGCCCCACGAGCTGCATCCGGGGCGTCGCCATCTACGCCTGCGTGACCGACGCCTTGCATGTCATCACGCTAAAAGACTGGCAGGACTCGGGAAGCTCATCTCAGCTGACGCTGCCCCGCCGGGGACTACTGGAGAACGATTATTTCGAGGCCACCAGCACTCCCGACGGACTATGGCTCAGCGCGAAAACCTATTACGGCAGCGCCCCCGGCGACGCACATCACCCCGAATCGGTGACCGCGCTATTTTCCCCAGACGATACCCGAACCCCGATCCAGGCGCCGACGCCATTTGTCTGGACACCCAATCCGGAGGTCGCGACGCCTTCAAATACACCCGTGAACCCCTTTGCTCTTTTCGGCGATTAAATCTCGGTGATCATCTTATTTGACAACTGTTAAACACCGACTCACTATTTCCTGCACATATAGCGTATGTTTTATGATGGCTTTAGAAGCAGCCGATGTAGGATCTCAAAAAAGACAGAATTACGATCATCGAGAATCGAGCTTCGATCGTATCGTTACCACGAAGACCACGCACAGCATCTTTAGCAGAGACTGCCACACTCGCTTCGTGATGCGCTTTTTGTAAGTCTTGCGCAGTGAGACCGGCATGCGCTCATGCTCAGCATCAATGCAATTAGGGTAACGGACAGTTTAATCACTGATCAATTTAAGCGTGTCGTTTCCATATCAGCATTCAACATATTAACCTTTGTTGACGATTTCCCTCATTAAGTATTCTCGACAGTTACCATCGAAGCGATTTAAATCTTAATTAAGGGTGGCAGCTTTATGTCGTTGATTCGTTCTTGTAACCATGCTCCCAGCGGGTAAACGGTCCTGCATTAAACTCGCCGATTACCTGGTTGGAGAATATTGGGTCGTGGAGGATTACGCCGGCTTCGATGTTGTAGTTGATGGCGCGGTCGGTGAAGTTGGCGGAGCCGATGAAACAGGTTTTTTGGTCGATGACGATGCATTTAGCGTGCATGTCGAGAAAGGCTTTTCCTTCGAGCGCGCGGTGGTCGTAGTAAAGGTTTGGGGAGGGAACGGTAGTGCCCCAGTCGTTGTAAAAAGTATTGATGGTGTTGGTTATGTCGTCTTGGGTAAGCTGACGTTTTCCGCCCTCTTGTTTGATGTTGAGGTAAATATCAACAGCGACGCCGCGTAGTTTGGCGGTTGCAAGTGCGTTCATCAGCTTTTTTCCGCCCTGGTGAGAATAAATCGAGACGAGAATATGTGATTGAGCGGTGCCGAAGAGATCGTGAAGGACAACGCCGGTGTCGCGTGACTGTTTGGTGGAGGCTCCGGTCCATACGAGTTCGGGGACCGGGTGGGTGAGGGCGCGTCGTTCTGCGAGAACGGCTGTGATGAGTGGGTCCCAGGCGATGGCGGGAACGGGTTGTAGTGCTTCCCAGAGTTCGTTGGTTTTGGACCCGAGGCCCCAGGATGCGAATTCGGTGCGGGTAATGGGGACGCTTGTTGTGTTGTGGTTTTTGTGGCGGTCGCGTGCCTGACGTGCGACCGATTCGAGCGTTTGGGTATTAAATGAGCTCAGGTCGAGGATACTCATGGCGTCTCGGAGAAGAAGGCTAATTCTGGGTCGTGGCCGATTGTGGAAACAACCAGTGCGCGATCCAGATAGCGGTTGAACCATTCACAAGAGGATTCGGCGACATAGAGGCATCCGTGGCAGGCAGCGCCGTCTAAGAAACGTTCGGAGCGGTCTTCGGGTTTGTGCATCGCGCAGACCGGATCGTTGGAGCAGAGTTCGCCGAGCGCCAGTGCATTGCGCAGGTGTTTTTCGAGCTCGCGGCCTTCGCTGACCAGTCCGCCGAGTGTGCCTTCGGTGCCTGGCGAGCCGGTGGACAGCAGGATTCCGGCCATGGGGAGTGGGTCGGTGTCGGGTGCGCAGTAGATGCGTTCACGGATTGCGCTGGCGGAGTAGCCACATTCAAGGGAAAGCGCGGTGATGAGTAGGTGTGACAGGCTGTGCAAGAGATAAAAGCGCATACCGGGGAACTCTGGTGCGTTTTCGCGCTCAGCCATCGCCAGTTCGAACCCTTTGAGAAGGTGGCGACCACGTTCAATAACTGCCGGACGTGATTCCCATTCTCGGATCTTTTCCTGATCTAGTTCGATGAACACGCCTTCGCCCATGACTTCGATCGCTGGCAGCCAGTCGGCCGTCAGACTGAGTGAGGCCGAGCGTACGCCGATATCAAACTCTCCTTGAAGGTTGGGTGACACGCTTTCGAGACGTGTAAATCCAACCTGTACACGAACTTCGCGGAGTTTGTGGGCGAGTACGATGTTGGCAATGTTGGTGGGCGGCGGCTTGAGGCGTTTGCGGACGTAGAATTCATCGGTGCGTTTAGGCATATCGCCGGGACCTTCATCACGTGCGTGCACAAATTCCCGGTATTCTGTGACGCGAAGTGCTTCGGGTTCGGGTGTGCGATTGTCGCGTATATCATCGACAGCTTTGAGGACATGTTTGTGCTCAAATCCTTCGAGTGCTGCGGCTACCTGGGGGATTAGCATGAACGCTGGAAGGACTTCAGGCGTTACGGCCTGCATGATGTTCCAGACTGACTTTATGGCTGTAAAAATGTTGCGTTCGTTCTCGGGAATCGAGAGTGCGCTTTCTACCTGAGAAAAATACGAGTTGCTGGCGGTTCGGACGAGTAAATGCTGGCGTTCGGTGCAGCTTTCTTCGTTGCCTTCGCGTCCGAGCCAAGGGCGTCGTCCGCGGCAGTGTGGGTTACTTTCTTTGTCTTTAGCCTCGGACATACCTCGTGACGCGCCGCAGCTCGTGCACTTCACGTAAATCGAGCCGAAGTCTCCGGAGGCACCTTCGCGCAATTGAAGCTGGGGCGTTGTACATCGTTCGTTTTCATCTTCGCCTTGATGCACAAACCAGACCCATGGGAACTCATCGAGATGGCCGTGAGGACAGGCTGAGACAAAGCGAACTGGTACACATTCCACGCCTTTGGGGGTGCAATCGTGCTTGTAACGGTCGCCTTTCCGTTCAAGGGAGCGCACGTTCACGATCGCGCGGCACTCGGGGTTCTGGCACACAAACCAGGAGGGAAACTCTAGCGCGTCGATGCCCAGATTCCAGCGTGGTTCGGCGTCATCGCCGCCGGGAGGCATGCGAAAAGCAGCTTCTTTACTGAGGTATCGAGGCGGTGTGGCGTTGAGCAATTTGCTGGCGATTTTGTCACGAAGGCGTGGTTCCTGGATGATTTCCCACTTGTGAGATGGAGCGCGCCAGAAATCAATGCCGCTGACCAGTGCCGCATCGTGCAAAAGATCGACCATTGAGCCGGCGCCGTAAGTGGTGATGACCTGGCTGCGTCGAAACTGTCCGGGTGGTTCCTGTCTGCCAGCCTTTCCTTTTGTAGTACGAAACTTTTTACTCATCTTTCCCTTCCTTTTTAAGGCCGCGGCGGTAAACCCAGACGTGTACGGATGGCTCGACGTCGCGCATCGATGTGGGGGCAGCAAAGAACCTTTCTTCCGGTGTGCGGTTGTCGTCGTCGTCTTCAAGTGCGGTAAATAAGAGTGCTTTGCCCTGTCCGCCTCGGTCAAGTTTCGAATACTGGCGTTTTCCGGCGTCTTCGGTACTAAAGCCAATGACCTTGACCCAGTTATCGATCAGAGCTTTGCCACGGGCTAAAAGGCTGTTGTAGACGTCGGTGGCGTGGTGTTGGTTTTCGCACAATGCAGCGGCACGCTTTGCGATTTTTTCGACTGCACGTTCGGCGGCTTCGCGGTTTGTGGCGATTTTTTCGACGTCATTAGGGCGCACCATCGAATCGTTTGCGTGGCGTGTCATCGCAATCACGGTGCCAGCCAGTCCGCGATCTAGCGCTGGTCCAGAAAACGGAGTCAGGCTGGTCGCTTCGACATAACGGTAAAATGATTCGTGGTAGGCGACAAAGTGCTCGTAGTGGGAGCGGTCGCGTGGTTTATGCAGATTGTAGCAGGTGACGACCAGTCCTGGACGTGCGCGGTCGCGGCCAACACGGCTGGATGCCTGGATGTATTCGCTGGTGGTTTTGGGCTGGCCAGCAACAACCATCAATCCGAGGCGGTCGATGTCGACGCCAACCGAAATCATATTGGAAGCGAGGACAACGTCGACCTTGCCGCGCAGGTCCTTTTTGTCGGCATGTTGAACGCCCAGCTTACTTTTGGCTTCTGTAATTTTGTTGGTGCTTTCGCGACTGGTAAGTTCTACGGGTTCGCTCTGGATTTTTCTGTTTGCGAAGAAAGGATGGGAGCCTTCCAGGCCGTACGGCCTGCGCTTTTCGATGCCTAAACAGCGTGAATAAACGTCGTCTTCGACAAGGCGTCGCATACCGCCCAGCTCACGCAAGCTGTTGAAATATCCGGCGAGCGTCATGTAGGGATCTGCGGGTTGATTGGGGCGGCCGTTGGGGTCGTAATAATAAGCAGCGGCGCTCAGCAATGCGACGTAGGTGCGCAGCAAGATGTTTTTCATCGCGCGGCCCGATGCAGCAACGCCCACGTACATGCGTTGAATCTCTTCGATCGGATTGCTCTCATCACCACGGTCTTGTTGCGAGAAAAACGTCTCGCCTTCATCAATGCCCTGGGGTGGAAAGATTGCCATGTCGTTGCGGCCAAAGAGGGCTTGCACATGGCGCGCGGCATTTTTAACGGTTGCGGTTGAGGCGAGTATTTTGGGTTTGCGCAGGTGCTTATCTCCAGCGCTGTGATAGGTGCAAAGCGATTCGATGGCGGTTTCGTACAGGCCGACCATCGTGCCGAGCGGACCAGCAATCAGATGGAGTTCGTCCTGAACGATGAGTTCAGGTGGCACAAGACCGGCACCGAGAGGGGCATTGGTTTTGTCGGCGTCGCCGTCCATTGCACTATAGAAATGCGCAATGCCGTCGCGAATCGTCTTCATGGAGTGGGCGCGTCCTAAAAGTTTGCCAACTTCACCGCGCCAGGGCATGAGCGCGAATTTATCGACCGTTGCAACCACAAACGACGGCAGCTCTTTGTAAATTTGTTCGTCGACAAATAAAATGGGTAGTCCGTTTTCACTTTTCCCGGCTGAAAACTCACATCGGAAGTCGACGCATCCAACGATGACTTCCTCGGGTTTGGTACGGGTCGGTTTGAGTTCGAAGCTGCTGCTCTTAAATGGTGTCTGGCACCACGGACATTCGGTGAGCGGGAAGGGAGAGGCGGTCGTGATTGCGGTGCTGTTTTTGTAATCGGTGATTTGTTTTGAGACCGCGCTCAAGGTGTTTGCTGTCGCAGAGCGCCCGACCCACAGTCCGATCGAGAAACGAACAGCACCCAGTCCCTGAATTGGTTGTCGCTTGGTATCTCCACGTTGTGGCGGACCGATTATGCGTAGAACTTCCAGTGCACAGATCAAAGTTGCTGCGCGCCCGAGTTGATCCAGCGTCAAAAGGCGCAGCGTGTAGCGCAGAAGTACGGCAACGCCCAGGCCCTGGTCGGGGCGTGAGGCGCCGCGCAGACGACGCAACACGCGTGTGTAGGCGATGACGCCTAACTAGGCGTCTGTTGTTCCGCCACCGGT
>JBEBSM010000207.1:0-7054 GCA_040394315.1 Lujinxingia vulgaris | reverse complement strand
AGACCCCTCCTCCCACCAACCGTTCGCCACCCGCCCCCCGCCGTCTGCGAACAACTCACCCGCCGAACCCACCGAAACCCACACCTCGCCCACCTGTACTGGCTACGCGCGGTCGAACTCGATTCCCAGGACGACGCCGGCATCCACGTCATGCCCCTGGAATCCGTCGAATTCCACCTGCTCGACCAACTCTCACTCACCAAAAAACTCATCCTCGCCCTGCTCGCGCAACACGGCTCGCTCACACCCCAACAGCTACACCAGATATTACGCCAACCACTCGAGGTCACACTCACCGAACTCGACCACCTCAAACGCCTGGGATTCGTCGAAGTCCTGGCCGAAACACTCGAAAACTACCGCATCCGCGCACTCGCTGCCCCGCTCGTCACCCACGAACTGCGACGCCACAACCTGATTTAAAACTCGAGAGCAACCATGACCGATCCCACGTTAACCACATCCAATTCATTTCTCGCCATCGCCCTTTTACTACTCCTGGCCGTGCTCATCACCCGCGCCCTCGTATTGCTCGGACGCATGGACGGCGCACAACGCATCCGCCGCTGGCTCCCACTTCTAGCCGCCATCACCTGGGCCGGCGTACTCGCGGCCGCAACCTTCGCCATCGCCGGCGATCGCATCGAACTGCGCATCCTCCTCATCTTGTTTTTCCTCTCCATCCTCGCGTTCTCCAGCATCAGTTGGATGCGCAGCCTCGTCGCCGGCATCATCCTGGCCTGGGAGCGACGCCTCCACGTCGGCGACCACATCCAGACCAGCGGCAACATCCACGGCGAAATCATGTCCATGGGCATCCGCACCATCAGCCTGCGCGCACCCGACGGCACCCTGCACGACATCCCCCACGAAACCCTTCTCAAACAAATCGTCGGCACACGCTCCAGCACCGGCGAAGTCGTCTGCGAAATCCCCTTCACCGTCGCCTCCACCATGAGCGCAGCCCACGTCATCGCCCTGGCCCGCGAAGCCGCCGGCATCACCCCACTGGCCTCCCCACGCCACACCCCCGACGTCTTCCTCGTCGAAGCCCCCGGCCCCGACCTCCCCTCCCGCTACATCATCCGAGGCTACGCTTTCTCACCCGAATACCGCGACAACTACCAGAGCGACGTCCTCTCACGCCTCAACACCCTGCTCCGCCCCGACAACGATCTCAACCACACCCACACCCTGGAACCCCACCTCCTGCTCCCCGAATAATTTTCCAAAATCCCCTGCCAACTCACACCCCGCTCCCGTCTGTGAGACGGTTACCAGCCCTGAACAGCTAGAACCGTTTTCTCCAGCCCGAGCGGCCCCCCTTCGCTTGCCGAAGGGGGGAGCAAACGATGCCAGTGGAACATTTTTTCACTACTGACTGAAACAAGTCGATGCCCGTGGAACATTTTTTCACTGCTGACTGAAACAAGTCGATGCCTGTGGAACATTTTTTCACTACTGACTGAAACAAGTCGATGCCTGTGGAACATTTTTTCACTACTGACTGAAACAAGTCGATGCCTGTGGAACATTTTTTCACTACTGACTGAAACGAACCCATCACAGTGGAACATTTCTTCACTAATAACTGAAAAAACAGTTCGCAATATCGTGCGAAAAACAAAAACGTCCCCGGGCGGTGCTAAACACCGGTGGGCCCGCCGACGCCTATCTTTGGGTCCCAGGGATGTTTTGGATAAATAACATGCATCAACGACAACCCGCCCGGCGGCGCAGTCGGCCCCGCGTCCACCCGCTTACCCGACGCCAGCGCCGTGGCCACCTGTTCAATCGGCAGACGTCCCGCTCCCACTTCGACCAACGTCCCCACGATGATCCGCACCATGTATTTCAAAAACGCAGTCCCCTCTACTTCGATCGAAATCAACGGTCCTTCCTCCAGAAAATCGATCCGGTGAATCGTGCGAACCGTCGTATCACACTCGCAATCCCCGGCCCGAAACGCCGCGAAATCCATCTCGCCAATCATCGCACGAGACGCTTGCCGCATCGCTTCCACGTTGAGCTGCATCGGCCCCACCTGCCACGTTAAGTGATTCATAAACGGATGGTTATGACGGTGGTTCCAGACCTGATACCGGTAGATTTTCCCGCGCGCCGAGTGCCGCGCATGAAATCCATCATCGATCTCCTCCGCAAAGTTAACCGTGATGTCTTTCGGCGTCAGTGCGTTCAATCCGCGCACGAAATCCCACACCGTGCGCGTCGTCTCATGACGAACATGCGCAACCTGCCCCCAGGCATGAACACCGGCGTCGGTACGGCTTGCGCCCTGCACCTTCACCGGCTCTTTCGCCCCCAGTATTTTCGTGACCGCTGCGGTTAAAACCCCTTCCAGCGTCGTATCGACAGGCTGAATCTGCCAGCCATGATAATTCGTGCCACAATAGGCAATATGCAGACGTATCAACGACATTTTCTTTCCAACAAACCGTAAAGCGCGCACCCGTACTCAGAGAACGAGTACGCAAGATTTTTATTTAATACTCGAACGCCAGTCCGAAAAACCACTGGTTATCGCTCAAATCAAAACCGTCACCGCCAAAACCGTCGATCTTGCTGATCTGATATTCCGCAAACAAATACGAGTGGTTAATACCCCAGTTCAGATCAAAAGCCGCCGCGCTGGAGCCGTCGATTACGTCGAGCAAAAAGTGCAACGCCACCGCAGCATGCCAGCCCGTTTGTCCGCCCGCACCGGATTTACCACCCGAGGCCGCGGTATTTCCATCCGCACCATCGATGCTCCACAGATGATAATCCAGACCGGCCTTCAACACCGGAACCAGCGGAATACTGTGATGCAACGCACTGTAATCGTAGCGATAAACCAGCGATGCGCGCAGCGGAATCACACGAAACGTCGTCGAATCCGGCAGCTCCTGGTCCATATCATTGCGATCGCGCACGCTTGCGCTCTTGCTCGAATAACCGGCATGCAGGCCCAGACCCAGCGTTCCGATCCCTTCCAACAGGTAGAAATCGATCTCAAACTCGCCCATCAACATCTGGCCGTCGCCAAAAAACGTCTCAAAAGGACCCGAGCCGCCAAACTCATCATCGATCGACGGATAATAACCGCCGAGCTTGAGCTCAAAAACACCATACGTCGGCGACGCCGCAAACGCCGGAGCACTCGCCAACGACACACCCAAAAGTGCTACCAGACCCACAACCAACATATTCAACGGAGCTGCCCAAGAGCGCTGCTTCACGATTCGATGCATTTTCATCATTCCTTATTATTGTTTCCGACGACGCAAACCAATCATCAGCGCTAGCCCGGAAAAAAACATCATCCATCCGCCATTCACCAGGCCCGAATCCGCGTGCACACCGGCCACACTACATCCGCCCTCTTCCTGACCACCTTCACTCTGGTAATAATCCCAGAAATCAATCGTATCGGCCGCCGTCACTTCCTGCGAAGCCGTCAATGCACTGAGATTTCCGTTGAGATCACGCGTCGCCATGGCCACATACACAACCTGATTCGCTGTAAGATTCACCGTCGCGCTACCCTTACCCGCCTGCCCACCCGTAATCGGATAGAGCTTTCGCGGCGAGTTTTCTGCATCCGGAAATTCCCCGGCGGTGATGGGGGTGTCGGAAACCACCGCCACGTAACGATCCGCATCAGTCGATTTAGAAACCGTCCATTCCAGCTTCAACGAATTCGGCGTTGCCACCGCACTGATAGCCGTCGGCGGCTCCGGCCGAACCGTATCAACAACGATGCGTCCTTCCGCTATCTGCCAGGTATCCACGAGCTGCGAATTACGAAGACCAATCCGCACGAAAAACTCACGATCCACTGCATCCTCGCAACTGGCCGTGCTCACAAGCCCGGTCAGATCACGAAAAGCAATGCCGACCGTAATATCTTTTTCGGTCCGCGTAATCTCCGCCTCGGGAATGTCCGCGCAACCGTCTGCCGCCACACAGTCAACATTCGCCGTTGTGCCTCGGGCCAGCGAATAATGAACGGCTCCGTTAAACAAAACCGTCGCATTATCTTCAACCGTCGTATCGATTTTCGTATCGAAACGAACCGCCACATCGACATCATTGGTCGCCAGCGCCTTGCACTCCTTGAGTCCAACCCAGGCCGTAGCTCCGTCCAGATTGTAGGCGTTGACAACATCCGGCACGACTTCCGAAACCAGTGCCGCCACCGCCGGCTCACGCGCCTGCGTATCGGCAACCGCGACGACGTTCACACTCGTCGCACAGAGCGCAGCAAGAACGATTCGACGTAATAAAACTTTCATAAATTAAATCCAGGCAGAATTAAAAAATTCGATTCACTGCAATGCGGCGTATTTCTAACACAAAAACTAAATCAAACCGCGCTCAACAAGCGATTCCGCGATCTGCACTGCGTTCAACGCCGCACCTTTTCGCAGATTGTCACTGACAACCCAGAAGTGCAACGTCTGCGGCCGGTCCAGATCGTTACGCACCCGACCCACCCACGTCGCATCCGTATCCGCAGCCTGCCTCGCAGTCGGATACTCAAACTTCGCAGGATTATCCAACACGCTCACGCCCGGCGCCGTTTGCCACAGCGCACGCGCCGCATCGGCCGACAATTCACCGTTCAAATCGACCATCACCGATTCGCTATGACCACGCAAAACCGGCACACGCACACAAGTTGCAGCCACTTCCAGCGCCGGCAAGCCCATGATCTTGCGCGTTTCCAGCACCATCTTCAGCTCTTCACGCGTAAATCCATTCGGCTCAAACGAATCGATATGCGCCAGCACATCAAACGCCAACGGATGAGAGAACTTCACCGACGCCGGCTCGTCTTCGCCCGCAACAATTGCACGCACACCCGCCATCAATTCGTCCACGCCCGCCTGACCTGCACCCGACGCCGACTGATACGTGCTCACAACCACGCGCTTGATCCCGACCGCTTTTTGCAACGGCTGCAACGCCACCACCATCTGTATCGTCGAACAATTCGGATTCGCAATAATACCCGCATGACCATCCAGCGCCGCGGCGTTTACCTCCGGAACCACAAGCGGCACATCCTCACGCATCCGGAAAGCACTCGTGTTGTCGATCACAATCGCGCCCGCCGCAACCGCACGCTGTGCATGCGCAAGACTTATCGAACCACCGGCCGAAAACAGCGCAATATCCACACCCTCAAAACTAGCCGTTTCAAGATTCTCAATGACGATCTCACGTCCCGCAAATTCCAGCGTTTTACCCGCCGAACGCGGCGACGCAAGTGCACGCAATTCCGATACCGGAAACTCCCGCGCCTGCAACGTCTTCAACATCTCACAGCCCACCGCACCCGTCGCACCCACAAGCGCAACACTGTATCCTTTCCGACCGTTATCTACTGTCATTGCATAATCTCCTACGACACATGCATTGTTTCTAAGTGATTGCCGTTTCCCTCTTTAATTCGCGCGCGACCTTACAGCCTGGACCTGCGCGCGACAATAGTCGTTCCGCCCCCAATACAATTCTGCCAGCCCCTCCAAAAAATCCCCACAATCTGTTTTTGCGAAGAACTCCGCATTCCTGCATCATCATTGATGCACAATTCGTACCTTGACCCGTTCCCACAACTTTTGCTAGTTTTTGCCCACTGCGCACAACGCAGGAAATTGACAACGTTTTAATTCACTGTTAGCCCGTAATTTATGGTTACTGCGTCATAAAACAGGCGTCCTTAAAGACGTCGATATTTTGGAGAATTGAATGTTTAACAACAGCCTTAAAATTTGCCTCATCACCCTACTCACCCTTGGTCTCGCATTCACCGCAGCTTGCGGCGACGACGAGCCAGCAGCGAACAACAAAAACAACAACAACGACAAAACCGATACCGGCGTCGTTACCACCGATACCGACGGAACCGACAAAGACACCGGCGAAACCAAAACTGATACCGGCGGCGAAACCCCTGACCAAAAGACGCTTTGCGAAGGCGCCAACCCACCAGCACGCTGCACCGCTGATCCTTCAACCTTCGATTTCGGCGCTGCTTCGGTTATCACCAAATTTACAATCGCCGGTGCCGCGGAAGAATGCTGCTTCGACTTTGACGGCGACAGCAACAACGACAACGCCCTCGGATCCGCTCTTGGTTTTGGCCAAGCACCAACTCCCCTTGAAACCCTAAACCAGACCCTCATCGATAACATCGCCGACGGCTCGCTCACCATCGTTCTTGAGCACGAAGGCCTGACCGAGCTTACCGGTGGCGATTTCACGATCAACTTCTTCCTCGGCCAGTACGATGGCGACAAGCTGATGATCAACCCCTCCAGCATCGACCAGGGAACGCAGGCACTGGCTTTCTTGCCAGGCGCCAAGCTTTCAGCAGCCGGTGACGTCACCGCTGGTCCAGGTAACGTCATCCTCAACCTGGAACTTTTCGGAACCACCCTTGAACTCAGCATCCGCGAAGCCAAAGTCAGCGCTTCTGTCGATGCAGCCAACTCCGGATTGGAAACCGGCGTTTCGTTGCTCACCGGCAAGCTCGGCGGTCTGATCATCGTCCAGGAAGTATTCGACGCTGTTAACAAAGTCGCTGCAACCTGTGACTGCCTCGGCCTCGAAGCTGGCACAGACTTAATCAGTGACGGCACATGTGCAAATCTTGAAAACGAGACCTGTGAAGCCGAATCCACCTGCAAAACCGTGGCAAGCAACTGTGGTATGCTCATGGCTGCTGGCGCACTCGCTGATCAGGACTATGACGGCGGATCCGAAAACGCGATCAGCCTTGGTGCAACTTTCGAAGCGAAAGCTGCTGTCATCGAAGGCATCGGCGTTGCCGCTGCAGAGTAATTCTGCTGTGCAACTTCATCAGGTAGTCACCGCGCGTAAGCCAACTACCTGAAAGCCTCTAAAAGCCCCGACCATTCAATGGTCGGGGCTTTTTTCATGCGTCACATAAAAATACCACCGCATCTTACCAAACCCACGTCTTGACACCCGCCCATACTCTAACCGACTATTCAGCACTGGATTTGCTAAATATCCCACTTCACTC
>JBEBSM010000206.1:0-7171 GCA_040394315.1 Lujinxingia vulgaris | reverse complement strand
CGCATACACCGCAGCCAAGGCCGGCCTGCTCGCACTCACCAAGGCGCTCGCGCTCGAATGGGCGCCGATGGTGCGGGTCAATCACATCACGACAGGCCTGATCCGTACCGAAGCCGCAGCTCACGTCTACGGTGACGACGGCGGCGCTGCGGTGACGAAGACCCTGCCCATGCAGCGAATGGCCGTGCCCTCCGACATCGCGGGGGCGAGCCTGTACCTGGCCGCGCCCCTTGCGTTCAGCGCCATCAAAACCAACGACCGCGTCGGCCTGATCCGTTTTACCGACAAGATCGAGACGTTTATTGAGCCGAAAAAAGGTCGCAAACACGTGATGCGCGTCATCACCGAAATTCTGCGTGGCGATGCGACCAGTACCAAAACAGACCTGAAGGTCGCGCTGGATTTTTTGGCCAAAACCACGAAAAAACACACCGTTGCCTTTTTGATCAGCGACTTCATCGACACCAGTTTTGAGCGCAGCCTGCGTATCGCGCACCGCCGCCATGAACTCATCCCGCTGGTCATCATTGATCCCATGGAAGAGCGGCTGCCCAACATGGGAATCGTGCATTTTGAAGATCCCGAGAGCGGTGAAATTCTCACCGTCGATACATCCAACCGCGACGTCCGCGATCAATACGAGCGCACCATGACCGAGCGACATACCCAACGCGATCACCTCTTTCGACGTTTGAAAATGGATAGCGTCACCATTCGGACCGATCGCAGTCATATCGATCCCCTGGTTCATTATTTTCGACAACGTGCCCGGCGAAACGCATGATCCGAAAACCTATCTCACATATCCTTCTCACGACCCTGATTGGCCTTGGCTCGACGACCGTTGCCTTTGCGCAACCCACGGCTGAGCCAACAGATGAACCAACCGTTGAGCAAGCCGAAAACGACGTCCCGCAACCAGCGAGCAGCGCCAAGGCTGTAATCAAAACCCAGACCGTTCATGCGCCCGAAAAGCTGACGGTTGGCCAACCCTTCCAGCTCGAAATCGTCGTGGAACACGCGCCCGGAACGCTCATCGATGTCCCGAACGCCTTTCCTAAGACGCGCTGGGATTTGCTCGACGCCAAGCAGAGCGAAACTTCCACCGAAAGTGCTACGACGACGACCGTTTCGCTGAATTTCGCGGTTTTTCGCCCCGGCCAGGCGCACCTGCCCGCTTTTGACATCCGCATTTTAGCGCCCGATGGCACTGCGAACGATCTACGGACCGAGAAAGTCGCGATTTTTGTCCGCTCCGCCATCGATTCCGCCGAGACACCGCCCTTCTCGCCGCCACGCGATCCGGTAGCGATCTGGACGACCGACTACACCCCGGCATGGGTCGGCGGCTTTATACTCGGTGGCGCGCTTCTCGGTGCGCTTGCGGTGTTTGCGATGCGACGTCGGAAAACCGCCGAAGTCACCGGTCCGGTGCGTGCAGCGCATGAGGTTGCGCTCGAAAAACTCCGGAGTCTGGAGCAAAGCTCGCTGCTCGAGCAGGGCGAAGTCATGATGTATTACGTGCGCATGTCTGAAGCGGTCCGCGAATATCTCGGACGCCGATTCGACTTCCCCGGCACCGAACTCACCCCCGCGGAAATCAACGCGGCTCTGGCCAGCATGCAATCACGCTGGCCGCGCGGCATTGCTCTGGAAGACGTGAAAAGCTGGCTGGGACACTGCGACTTTGTGAAATTCAGCGGCGCCGCTCCCTCAAAAGACGCCGCGCGCCAGAGTCTTGCGCGCGCGTATGGAATCGTGGAGCTCACGCGTAGGAAAACAGAAATCGTGATCCCACCCGATGAAGTTGCGGAAACACAGGCACCAAAAACGGAGCAGCCGGTCGCGGTGCAAACCGAGCCGGAAACCGAGCAGCAGAGTGTTCCGGAAGAACCCGAAAGCATCTGGAAGCCGGTTTTGCCGAAAAGTCCCGAAGCCCAGGAGGATGAACAATGAATATCGCCTTCGCATATCCATTCGTTCTGCTCTTATTGATCGCCGTTCCACTGCTTGCGATCTATCGCTTCGCGCCGCGTTTTCGACGTCGCCAGCAGGGCAGTTTTTTGTTCTCGAACGCGAACTTATTTGGCTCGCAGGCACGCGGATTCAGACATAATTTACTTCCCGTGCTCGACATCATCGTTTTGTTGGCAATCACGCTTTTGATTTTTGCACTCGCCAGACCTCAATCCAGCGAAATGGAAGAAGTCGACGTTGAGGGCATCGATATTTTTGTTGCCCTCGATATGTCCGGTTCCATGCGTGCGATGGATATTACCGAACACGATCTGCGCAGGCTGGAACGCCAGGGCAAATCACCAGTGAATCGCTTTGATTCAGCCGTGCAAACCCTGAGCGACTTTGTAAAAAGCCGTCACCACGACCGCATCGGCATTGTGTTGTTTGCGCGCGAAGCGTTTTTGCACTTTCCGCTCACGCTCGATCACAACATGATCGCGTCTTCGCTAGAACATCTGCGACTGACCGACATCGACGAAAACGGCACGGCCATCGGCAACGCGCTCGGGCGCTCGCTGGCGGGCCTGAAGGAAAGCACGGCCGACACCCGAATCCTGATCCTGATCACCGACGGCGACCGACGCGGCGGCAATATCTCCCCCATCCAGGCTGCAGAAATCGCGCGTGATATGGGCGTTGTCGTCTACCCGATTCTTGTCGGACGCGACGGCCTGGCGATGGTCCCGGCTGGCCGCGACGTCTTTACCGGTCGCACGAGTTACCAGCAGGTGGAATTTCCAATCGACCCGGAACTCTTAAAGGAAATCGCCACGCTCACCGGCGGAAAGTACTTTCGCGCGCAAGACGGCGAGTCGATGCGCGAAGATCTGAACGAAATTCTTAACGATTACGACCGCTCGCGCCTGCAAGATGTCGCCAACGTCGAATACAAAGAACTTTACCGCCCACTTTTGCTCTGGGTTATCGTGCTGTTAAGCCTTCAATTCGTTTTGCGCCATACAATTTGTCGCACGTTTCCTTAAAGGCGAGGACTGGCCTGATGATGTTTGCAAAACCTGAATCGTTTTATTGGCTTTTGATATTTTTACCGCTTGGCGCGGCCTGGCTAAGCCATGTCTGGTGGAAGCGTCGCGTGAGCGCTGAAGTTGGTCATCAACCGATGATCGAAGCAATGACCGCGCGTTTTAGCTCGGGCCGCGCACTGGCCCGCACGCTGCTGTTTTTTGGCGCGATGATTTTGTGCGTAATCGCACTCGCGCAACCGCAGTGGGGAATGACCGAACGTGAAATCAAACGCATGGGCGTGGACGTTGTTTTTGCGCTGGATCTCTCCAACAGTATGCTCGCCGAAGACGCTGCACCCAACCGTTTGAAAGCCGCCGCTGAAGAAATGCGCACGGTCATGTCGCGCCTGGACGGCGACCGCGTTGGGCTTGTGATCTTCACGTCGATTAGCTTTCCGCAATCGCCGTTGACCACCGATTATGCTGCGATCAATTTCTTTCTCAGCAAATTGCACCCCGGCCAGATTACGGTCGGCGGAACATCCGTCGGCGCAGCCACGCGCGAGAGTATTGAGTTGTTGATCGGCAAAAAACTCAACGATCAAGCGGACGATTCGCCGGCCATGCGACGCTCAAAAAACCAGGTCATTGTACTGGTCACCGATGGTGAAGATCACGAAAGCGACCCACTCGCTACCGCCGATTTCGCGGCCCAGCACGGGATCAGCCTGGTTACCGTTGGGATTGGCGATCCAAACGGCGCGCAAATCCCGACGTATGACAAAAGCGGTCGCAAAACCGGCGTCATGCGCGATGAATCCGGCGCGCCCATCATCACAAAGCTCGACGAAAGCACGCTCAAACAAATGGCCAACCGAGCCGGCGGACTTTATCTGCACTACAAAGGCAAAAACAGCGTCGCAAACGGAATTGTCGCCTACCTGAACGAACTCGAAAAAACCGAACTGGATAGCCTGCTTCGCCAGCGCTACAAAGATCGCTACATGTTTTTTCTGGCCCCCGCACTGCTGATGCTCCTCGTATCGTTTGGCCTTGGTCAGCGCCGCCGTTCACCTAAAAAAGCAACCGATTTACAGATGCTCAAAAAATCCAACGTCACAACGATCCTGGCCCTGCTCTCTTTGATGATCCTCGCGACCTTTTCGACCGGGTGCGACGAGGCGTTTCGCTCGACCCGCAACGATATCGACGAGGCCAACGGGCTGCTCGCGGCCGGCCGGTTTGATGATGCAGTCGCAGCCTACAAAGAGGCGGAGCCGCTGGTCGGCAACACCAACGAATACCAGTACAATCTCGGTCGCGCGTACCTGAGCACCGGCGAATTTGCGCTGGCCCAATCGCATCTGGCACGCGCGCTTGCTACGACCGACGAGAACCTAAAATTCGACGTTCTCTACAATCTCGGCCTCGCGCTGGCCGGCCAGGATTTGTGGCAACAGGCTTTTGAGACCTTCAAACAAGCACTGTTGCTCGGAATCGACGATCCCGAAATCTACAACTCCGAACGCTATCAAAACGCTCGCCACAACATGGAACTCGTGTTCCGAAAACTGTTCCCGCCATGCGCAGAACTCGAGGACGATTTAGAACCCAACGATTCCATCGCGCAGGCCAGCAAACTTGGAGATCCCAAGGTCGAAGACCGCACACTTTGCGGCCAAAACGACGACTGGTTCGCAATTCCTGCAAGCCCGGGAAGCCTGGTAAAAGTTAGCGCGAAATTCAAAGCATTGCGTGAAACACCGGACCCCGAACATGTGTTTTTACCGCAACCCGAAGATCTTCAGCTCATTTTGTTTGATGATCGTGGAACCGAAGCCGTCAGCATCGACCAGGGCTTGCCACTCGAATCACCTGCAGCGCTGGCGCGGATAAACAAGCAACAGCGCACTGAACGCGTGCTCGACACTTTGCGCGTTACCCCGGACATGTTGCAGGCTGGCCAGAATCACCTCTACCTGAAGGTGGCCGCGGCCGAAGGTCTGGAATTCAAGTACGAGCTTGAAATCGAAGTCATTCCGCCCTGCTCCGAGCTGGACGACAACTTTGAACCCAACGATTCGGCAGCCCAGGCCGTCGCGCTCACGCCCGGAAATCACCCGCTTCATATTTGTGCTGGCAACGAAGACTGGTTCCGCATCGACGTGCAGGCCGGTGATAGTTTCTTTGTAGATCTACAGGCCGGCGAAGATGTTGAGAAAAAGATTGCTCCGGAACTGGCGCTGGAAATCCTCGACGCAACGACCCAGAAACCCGTCGCAGCCGGCCGCGCAGAAGGCCCGTACATCACGGCCGGTCTGCAAAACATTTTGAAATCCGGCCAATACCTCGTGCGAGTTCGAGGCGCCGACAACGAACAACAAGGCCCCTACAGCTTCGATCTGCACCTGTTTGAGCCCTGCCCGATCGGCGAAGATCGCTACGCCCCAAACCACGCTGCGCAGCAGGCTGCGGAGCTTGATCCGAACCAGACCATGCACCGTTATTTGCGGATCTGCGAAAACAATCCGGATCACTATGTTGTCCCGGTCGGCGAGGACAAAAGTCTTGAGCTGGGCCTGAGCGCAGTTTCGGTTAACGGTGCAGTTATCAATGGTTCCGGTTCAACAACACCGTCGTTCGAACGCGATTTACTTTCGCAAGATGATTTCAGCGTCGTGCCGTAGCGAGTTCAACCGGCAGCACCAAAAGAAGACCAGCACAACATAGCGACTGCACCGTCCCTAGCGCTCGATCGTGTGCTGGTTCACCCAGAAATCACCGAAGAAAATGCCCTCGTTCGCGTTACCGGTGATCCCGGTTTTTATCACCTCGTCGCTCTCAATCCGCCAGAGTCCGAAGATCAGGATGACAAGAACGACGACAAACAAGACCAGGAAGAAGATAAGAAAGACGACGAAAAGTCTGAAGACGAAAAGTCCGAAGACGAAAAGTCTGAAGACGAAAAATCCGAAGACGAAAAATCCGAAGACGAAAAGTCCGAAGATAACGAAAAATCTGAAGATGGCGACGAGGCATCCAAACAAGAGCCAGAAGAAGAAGAAGCAGACAAGCCTGAGGACGCCGAAAAAGCGGCTGCCAACGAGCAATCTGAACAAGAGGTGGATGCACAACACGTTCAGGATATTTTGCAGGCACTCGAAGACGCCGATGATAATTTTCAGATGCAAAAGGCGCTGGAAAACATGCCAGCGCGTCTCATTGAAAAGAACTGGTAACCGTCATGAAGCACCTGTGTTTTAGACCTCACTCATGCACACCGAACGCTCCTGTTTTGCGGTTCATCTGGGCTGCTATCCTGGCGAGCATTTTTGTGGTTGCAGCAGCGTCGCCGGTTTATGCTCAGCAAGAGCCACAAATCGCGGTTAACGTGGAGCCACGCGTTATCCATGCCGGTGGTCGCGTCACGTATACGATCGAAATCAGCACCCAGAACAATCTTCAGATCAACACGGAGCGTGAACCCGGCTTTGGAGATTTTCAGGTTGTTGGTCGCATGACCGCACCGCAATTTATGATTCGCAACAACCAGGCAAGCCGCCAATTGACCATTACCTACACGCTGGCTGCACCGCGCAAGCCGGGAACCTACCGCATCGAACCACCGATTATTCAGGTCGGGCAGTCCCGCTACACGCCCGTCAGCCTGGACGTGAAAGTCGTCAATCAAAACGACCTCCCTGCGCCAGAACAACGCACCGACCACCACTTTTATCTCGATGTGCAGGTTTCGCCCGACCGGCCGCCCTACGTCGGCGAGCAAATTCTCATTTCCTACGATCTGTTTGTCGATACCCGCAGGATTCAAGTCCGCCCGCGCCCGCCCTCCGAACCAGCGCTCGACGCATTCTGGCTTGAGGACATCAGCAGTCAGACTTCGGGCCGCCGAAAAACAGTATCCGTCGGCTCGCGCCTGCTTGAGCAAACGCCACTGCGCACCTTTATAGCGTTTCCGCTCAACGCCGGCACGGCCACGATCGACGCCATGACGATTCCACTCGTTCGCGGCAGTTTCTTTGGCCCAACCAGCGAACTCAGTCTCTCCTCCGACGATTTTACGATCGAAGTTAAGCCATTGCCCGACGGCGCGCCGGCAGGTTTTCACCCCCGAAATATCGGCCAGTGGGACTTTCACGGAGCAATGAGTTCTCGGCACGCAAAAGTCG
>JBEBSM010000205.1:0-7172 GCA_040394315.1 Lujinxingia vulgaris | reverse complement strand
CCACGATGTGCACCGCACCATCCCGAAGTGCGTATTCGGCCGCAAAATCGCCGACCGCATACTCAAACGCGCAACCCGACAAAAGCGCCACACCGGCCTTGGCAGCCTTCTCGTCGCATTCTTCCAGCAACCAGTTCATGTAACTTTGTTCGCCGGTGGTATCGAGATAATGCACGCCATTTCGGATTGCAGCTTCCGCAACCGGCGCGCCAAAATCGACAAATGGGCCGGCGCAACTGATCAGCGCGTCGGCATCCTGAAGCAGCGCGTCGAGTGAAGCCGCGTCGTCCACGCTGGCCACACGAACGTCAACCTTGACCCCGTGCTCGGCCAGTATTTCGTCAGCGAGCGTTCGTAATTTTTCGTGATTACGCCCTGAAATCACGATGCGAACGTCGTGGTTCACCAGTTCATGAGCAACCACCTGACCGGTAAATCCGGTGGCACCGTACAATGCGATCGTCTTCTTCGTCATTTCTCGCCTCCACCATCCAAAATGTCTCAATTTCAATACAAATTCAGTTTCGATTCGCGGGAAAACCCGAACGCTGCCGCCCCTAAATTTCCCCGTTAAAAAAACACGTATTTGGCGTAAACACTGGTCCGGCTCCCGTCTCTGAGAGGGGTGCCGGACCAGTGTTTACGCCGAATTCATCTGCGGTTTTTAGCCACCATTTCTGGAATCATTGAAGACCCGTCGTGGCCGAATACGCAGCCGCTCACCCTCCAGAATTTCCTCAATTTCGCTTACCGCCAACAACTCCGGCTCGGCGGTTCGCAAAATAATCGTGTCACCCACCACAAGTTCCGAAAACCCGTCCGCCGCGATTTCAATGCGCTGACCGTACTCGATCGAAAGCCGCTCGGCCGCACTCACTTCGTAGCCCGGCAAACCGCTCAACATTTCGAGTGGCGCTATCAGGTATTCCGTAAAACGTTCGCCATCGATTGCATCTAACGCATGCGCCTGCCCGATGTTGAGATTTCCAATTTCGGTCCGCCGAATCGACGTCGTATGCGCCCCGCTTTCAAGCGCACGCCCGAGATCGCGTGCAAGCGAGCGCACATACGTTCCGGCGCTACATTGAGCGCGCAAGCGAGCATTGGGCGCATTGAACTCAAGCAACTCAAGTCCGTATATTTCAACCGGACGCGCTTCCAGAATCACTTCCTGGCCGGCACGCGCAAGATCGTAGGCACGTTTCCCATCGATTTTGAGTGCTGAATAAATCGGCGGCACCTGCATAATCGGACCACGGAATTGCTCCAACGCGGATTCGAGCGCGGCCTGCGTGATATGTTCCCACTCACAGGTTTTGATCACTTCGCCGGTGGAATCATCCGTATCCATTTCACTGCCAAACTGGATTTCAAAAACATATTCTTTTTGATCAAATACCAGAAACTTCGCCAGCTTCGTGCAGTGTCCGATAACGATCGGCAACAGCCCCGTCGCGTCCGGATCAAGCGTTCCCGTGTGACCGACGCGGCGAGTTTTGGCGAGCTTGCGGACCTGGCGCACGACGTCAAAACTGGTGATACCTGCCGGCTTATCGATCAGAAGCAGTCCATCCATAGATAATGCCCGATTTTTTGAAAGATTTTAGATTTTTTTTATGCGGGATCAAGCAAATCAACCAGCGCCTGACTCAAGCGCGCCTCGATTTCCTGGGGCGAGCCACTCATTTCGCAGCCGGCCGCATTATAATGTCCGCCGCCGCCAAATTTAGCGGCAAGGCTTGAGACATCGACTTTGCCGCGCGAGCGAAATGAAATCCGCCACACGTCGTTACCCGCTTCTCGAAGCTGCGTTGCGACTTCCACCCCGCGGATGGAGCGCGCGTAATTGATGAATCCATCTGTAACATCGCCCGCCGCTGAAACATCGTCGATCATCTGTTGCTCGACGCGCAAAAACGCAAGCCGGCCACACGATGAAAAACTCAGTGTTGAAAGCACACTGCACAACAATTCCAGACGTTCTTTAGGCTGATCTTCATAAATATGACTGGTCATGTGCCACGGATTTGCACCCGCCTCGACCAGTTCACCGGCGATTCGAAACGCCGTGCGGCTGGTATTGGAATATCGAAAACTACCGGTATCGGTCATCATGCAGCAATACAGATTCTGCGCGATTTCCGATGTCAGTTTGCCGATTTTACCGACCAACCAGAACAACAGCTCACCGGTTGCGGCAGCATTCACGTCATGAATATAGACGTCCGCAAGGCTTGGATCCCAGGTTTTATGATGATCAATGATCACAACCTGTTTACCCCAGCCATTTTCTGGAAAGTTTGCCCCAATTCGGCCACGTTCGCCGCAATCCAGCATCACAGTCACATCAAAACTGGCCGATTCTGGAATCGTAGTCGTCCAGTTTTGAGCTCCCGGCAAAAACTCGAAATTGTAGGGAATTGGATCTTGATTATAAAAGCACACCTTCTTGCCAAGTTGCTCAAGCAACAGCCCCATGGCGAGTGTGGATCCGACGGCGTCACCGTCAGGACAGGTGTGCGATACAACAAGAAAACTCGTCGCTGCCGCAATAACATCTGCGACTGCGACGAGTTGATTTTGGATCTCGGAGGATTCCGAAGAAAAAGTCTGGGAAGACTGCTCAGTTTCGGCGGGCTGCATCATACCGGACATCCAGTTTGTCAGGTGCAGCCACCTGCACCGAGGTTACACCTGAAGTGATTTCTCAAATCAGGTTAAATATCATCTAACTTCGACAAAATATCTTCAATGCGACGACCACGTTCAAGCGATTCGTCGTATTTGAATTCCATGAGCGGAAGGTATTTCAACTGAAGCTGCGCTGCAACCTCACGCTTGAGCAAACCAAGCGATCCTTCGAGTGCTTCTTGTACTTCCGGATCAAACCCGCGATCTCCGTCACCGAAGAGCACATAATAAATGCGTGCATAGCGAAGGTTTGGAGTCAAATCGACGTGCGTAATTTGCACGTCCATCACTCTAGGGTCGGAAACGGCCGTCAGAAGATTGGATGCCAAAAGCTCATACAATTGCTGACTGACTCGTTCCGACCGTTTAAAACCACGTTTTGGTTTCATGAATTACCTTTGTTCCTACAGCTTACAGAGTCGCGGAAACTTCTTCGAATTCGTAAACTTCGATGATGTCGCCGACTTTGATGTCGTTATAATTATCAAGCGACGTACCGCATTCGTAGCCGGTTTTGACCTCACGAACGTCATCTTTGAAGCGACGCAGTGAGCCCAGTGAGGATTCGTACACGATGCGACCATCACGAAGCAGTCGTGCACGAGCGTTTCGTCGCAACACACCATCGGTTACATAACAACCGGCGATGGTCCCGATTTTCGGTGCATTGAAGGTCTCGCGAACTTCGGCATGACCCAGGACACGTTCTTCGATGATGGGCGACAAAAGCCCTTCGAGAATCCCATGAACCTGTGCAAGCGCATCATAAATGATGGTGTGCGTCATGATCTGCACGTTATATTTCTCGGCAACATCGGCTGCACGGCTGTCAGGCCGTACGTTGAATCCAACGATAACCGCTCCTGCTTCCGAAGATGCAGCAAGGTTGACGTCGTTTTCGGTAATACCACCGACACCGGAATGGATCGTTTTGACGCGAACTTCGTCGTTTCCAAGCTTGGCAAACGCTTCACGCAACGCCTCGACCGAACCATGCACGTCGCCCTTCAAGATGAGCTTGAGTTCTTTCAACTCGCCCCGCTTGATAGCAGCGGAAATGTCTTCCAGACTGCCGTGGATTTCGCGCGCCCGACTTGCCATATTTTCCTTACGACGCTGACTTGCAACGTGTTCGGTAATACGTTTAGCACCGCGCTCATCAGCCATCACGAAGAAGGGCTCACCGGCTTCTGGAATTCCGTTCAATCCGGTGATCACCACCGGGCTGCTCGGTCCAGCCAGCGGAACATGCTTGCCACGATCATCGATCATCGCACGAACACGTCCGTAGAAACGTCCGCTGACGATCAAATCACCAGTCTTAAGCGTTCCGCGCTGCACCAGTACGGTTGCAACCGGTCCACGACCAATATCGAGCTCAGCCTCAATGACAAGACCCTGTGCTTCACGATCCGGATTTGCCGTAAGCGCTTCCAGATCACTTTGCAACTGAATTGCTTCGAGCAGATCATCAACGCCCAGGTTTTGCTTGGCACTGACTTCGATAAACAGTGTCGTTCCGCCCCAGTCTTCCGGAATCAGGTCGTATTCGGCCAACGCCGTACGAACACGATCAGGATTGGCTGCCGGCTTGTCGATTTTGTTAATCGCAACCACGATAGGCACTTTCGCCTCACGAGCGTGGTTGATCGCTTCGACCGTCTGCGGCATGACGCCGTCGTCTGCGGCTACAACCAGAACTACGATGTCAGTCGCCTTGGTTCCACGAGCACGCAGCGCAGTAAACGCTTCATGACCAGGAGTGTCCAAGAACGTCGTCGTACCGCGCTCCGTTTGAACCGTGTACGCACCAATATGCTGCGTAATTCCACCGAACTCACCACTGGTAACCGTGGATTTTCGGATAACGTCGAGCAACGATGTTTTACCATGGTCAACGTGACCCATGACGGTAACAACGGCCGGACGTGGCTTCAACGTTTCCTCGGGATCCGGAGAAGTGTCGTAGAAGTTTCCAATGTCAAACGCAACGTTTTCAACCGAATAACCAAACTCTTCAGCAATAATCGCAGCCGTATCGAAATCAAGCATCGTGTTAACGGTAGCCATCATGCCCGACTCGATGAGTTTCATCGCAACCTGAGCTGCTTTGGTTCCCATCGAATGCGCAAGATCACCGACCGAAATAACGTCTTCGATACGAATTACCTTTTTGTGCTCAGCCGTCTCGGACGGTTCTGGCATCGGTGTGCGGCTTCTCTTGTCGTTGCGGCTATTGCCACGTGTTCCACGACGTTTCGAGCGACGTGCCTTCGGATCGTACAGATCACGACCTTCCACAACACGTTTGGTCGAACTACGACGACGTGTCGTTGAAGCTGCACCAGCATCGGTTGACGCGGTCGATTCACGGTCACCGCGAGCACGAGCCGGACCAGGAGTAAAGTCTTTACCCTCGGCCGCAAGACGCTCGATCAGCACGGTTTCGCTGATCTTACCGAGAATTTTAGCACCACCGCGCTTGGAAGCCTGTCGTGAAGGATGCCCCGGAGGCGGTGCGCCCAAAACTGGCGGGGGTCCTGCACTGAGTGGCGGCGCACCTGCTGGTGCCGTCGCTTCCGGTGCCGGTTCAGCGGCTTTCGCTGCTGCCGCTTTTTCTTCGGCTTCTTTTGCTACAGCCGCAATTGGATCGACTTCAGGCTCAACCGATGCTGCTGGTTGCTCAGCCTTAGGCTCTTCAATCACAGGTGTTTCAATCACAGGTGTTTCAATCACAGGCTCGACGGCCTCGGGTTTTGCAACCTCTTCGACCACCGGTTCGGCGACTTCAACAGGTTCTTCTACAACCGGCTTTTCAACAACTGGCTTGGCAACGACGACAGGCTCTTCGACAACCGGCTTTTCAACAACTGGCTCGGCAATCGCTTCAACCTTTGCAGCGTCATCGGCCACAACGGTTACTGTCTCTTCTTCGTCGGCCTGCGGACGACGGCGAATCACAGGCTTCACAGCCTTGAGTTCATCACCGGACTCGTCTTTTGCGACTTCAGGTTCTTCGGCCTTTCGGCGACGACGAACCGGAGCAGCAACAACAGGAGGCTCTTCCGTCTCGGTTTTGCTTTCGCTAACCTTGGCGGCCGCAGCCTTGCTCTTGCGCGGTGCCGCTGGCTTTTTGCCTGCAACCGCTTTGGTTTCCCCTTTCAATGCGCGCTTGATCGACTCGGCTTCCGTCGAACTCAAGACCGTCATGTAGTTGTTCACGGAAAAGCCGAGACCAAGCTTGTTGATAGTTGTCACTAGTTCTTGTCTGTTAAAGCCCAGCTCTTCGGCTAATTCGTAAACGCGTCTTTGTGCCATGTGCTCTCCACTCTGCCCGCGGCCAGTCCTCTAACTCTCTAGAAGTACTGGGACCGCTGCGAACAGTTGTTTCTCCAAATTCCTGTATATCTACAGTAACGATAGCGCTCGTCACGCCGGGACAAATTCTGATCTGCCCACATTTTTGGGGTGCGCATTCGCAAACAGTGCATACTTCGCTTCGTGCGAAGGTTCAACCCTCAAACGTACCGAGCTCCCTTAGTTTACAAATATCACATTCAATTCTTTGCGAAAAAACTCGCTGCGTAATCGCCATTACCGCGATAAACTCACGACCACTGAAACTTCCCAGCCCTTCACCGCTGAAACAACTCTCCGTGGCAATCTGCTTGCGTTCGGCATTACTGATGTACTTCATCCGGGTACTCTCACCCGCATCCGAAGCGACAAGCAGCAAATGAACACGACCAGCGGCAACGGCTTCCGCTACTTTTTGCGATCCAACCTCGGCCGTCTGAGCCAACACCGCGCTCTGCAAAGACTCTCGAAGACGCCGGGCGATACCTTCTCGCATATCGTCAAGCATTTTCTCAACCTCAAGCCCTTGCACTGCACGCTTAAGCCCTCGCGCAAAACCGCCACGCTTCGTTGCCTGTCTAACACACACTGGCCGTGCATGCACATGCACGCCGCGACCAGGTGCTTTTTTGCGCAAATCGAAAATCAATCCAGCACCTTCGATATACACAAAACGCTCCAGCTTCTCGGGCGAAGCCTTTTCACGACATCCAACACACGTACGCTCCGAGGATGACTCCTCTTCGGCACCCGCATCATCCGCCTGTATTTGATCTTGCTCTCCGAGAACTTTCACGCATGACTCTTTTTTCAGATCCGGGACCGCTGCCAACCCGCACAGCGATCCCTTATTATTGATAAAACTACTTGTTTTCTATTCAGCAGACGTGTCTTACAAATTATTCAACGTCGTCGTCGCCGTCAACTGCCGTAGATTCTTCTTGCGGCGCCTGCTCAGTTTCATCAGAAACTTCGACCGCGCTCACTTCTTCTTCCACATCGTCAGCAACATCGCTTTCCGAAGCTTCAGAAACGTCAACAACTTCACCTGCTGCGGCAAGGGCCGATTTCCTATCAAGATATTCCTGCTTACGCTCGGCGAATACCTCTTCGGTCATCCCTTC
>JBEBSM010000204.1:0-7202 GCA_040394315.1 Lujinxingia vulgaris | reverse complement strand
ACTTGGGTCATCTTCATATTTTCACTTCCCTAAATCTGTATAAAAACTACAAACTCTACTGGCCCTAGCTCGTTCCGAATACATACGAAACCGCCACGCCCAGAATGAACAACGCTGCTATAACACCCGGAGCGACCGCATTCAAAACCCGGTCTGCCCGATTTCCGTTCCAACGCCAGCCAAAAGCCAACATTCCACTCACCCCCAGCATTACCCCCAGCGAAACCCACTCGCCCGCTCCCGCCTGCCCGATCGTTCCATACAGATTCCAACGCATAAACTGCGCCACAATCCACGCAAGCCATCCAAATCCCACGGCCTGCATACTCAACTCACGTGCATAACCGGCTGCTTTCGAACCATTAGCCCCGTCGACAGCGCCAACCCAAACGCGCACGCCCGCAATCACACAAAACGCGCCGGCAAGCCCAAGTCCCACCATTTCCGGCAACAAGTCAATCCACCGAACGTTTACAACGCCATCCGTCACAAAAGCCGCGCTGTTCGCAATCGACTCCTGCAACCCTTTCGAGCGGTACACCTGACTCGAAAAACTCAAATAACCTTTCGCCGACGGCAACCCAGCGCTCCCCGCACTCTGCAGCAAACTCGCCAAAGTCCCCCAGATCGCCAGTCCAAGCACGATCGAAGCACCCGCGATTTGCTTGCTCGTGATCTTCGTTTTCACACGAAACGCCGACACCACACCCAACAAAACAGCCAGCACCGCCAACCCACCCAGCGCGCCGTTCGCCCAGTTCACACTTGCCGTCGCCTGCAATTTCACCTTTTCGCCCATCGCCGAACCGGCCACCGTCCAGAACACATGCCCCAGATCGCTCGACAACGCCACGCTATAACCCTGGCCCGGAATGCCCGCCCGAAGATTTCCAATCAGCACCACGCCGCCCAAAACAGCCGCGATAGCCCACGAACACGCCACCGAAAACACCGGCATCTCCAACGTCTGCTTGTCCACCCTGACCCGCGAATGCACAGCAATCGCAGCCGCACAAACGCTCGCTGAAACCGCAGCCATCACCGCCGACCACTGCGCAGTAAATACCGTCCAACCAACCACCGACGCACGCAACGCAAGTCCGTCAAACGCCCAGCCAACCGCCACCATCGCCAACGTCAGCGCCGCAGCCATCCAAAACACACCGCCCACATCCGTTCGCTTATCTGCACCGAGCACCTTTCCATAAAACGCCGGCACACCCACAAACGCCGCAAGCCCGACGATCGAAAACGCCGCAAGCGGTGTCTGCAAAAGCCCTGCGCCCATCAAGGCCAGGCCAATCAACACACCCGCCCACGCTGTGCCCACAACCAGATGACCGACCGAACGTTCACCGGATCGTTCCAAAACCGGCACCGAAAGCCCTGCAACCGCAACCAACAACGCCCAGATCAGAGGTAAATGACTCATTTCACCTCCTTATTAACAGGCTGACCCAAATTATCAGAATCGCCCTGCACATCTTCCTCGTCCAACAACCTGAAACGTCGCACGATCATCCATCCAAATAGAAAAAGCGCCGCACCCAAACCCGTCGGCCAGACCGGCCGCGGACGAACCGCACTTACCAACGCTCGTGGCATCGCCTGAACTTCACGCAACTCCAGATCATGCCCAAATTCCGGCACCCGCGCGCCCTCTTCACCCGCTTTTTGAAAAACCCAGAACTCTCCCAGGCTATCCGAGCGAAGCTGAACCGCCGGCCCCAACGTATCCAGATAATTCACCGTCACATCGACCACTTCAAACTGCGGCCCGTTCTCGGCAAAACGCAACACGTCACCAATCACACCACCATTTGCCGGAACATCCCCAACTTTTCGATTCGTAACAACCGCACGCAACGTATCCGCACCCGACGCCAGTCCCACAAACGCCAGCCGCACATTGTCCAAATCCAGAACCTGCCCCGGCGTCAACGCATAAATCTTACCCGCCTCATCCCCCGGCTTCGCAACTTCCACCCGCGCCGTCGGCTGGCTGTCCTTGCGCACAGAATCCGCCTGAATCGAGCGCAACGTCGTTCGCAACGGCAACATCACCCGCAATTTCGCAGCCTGACGACTCGGAACTTCGTAATACTCTGCCGTTTCATTCACACCCATCGACATCTGTCCGGCCGGCAACGTCAAATGCAGCGTAAACCAGCTAAAAACAACCACCGCCAGCCCGCCGACCATCAAGCCTGCGCCCAACATCACGGCTTTCGATAACTGTTTGCGCTGGTTCAATTGCCAGAAAAGCGTGCCCAGCAACACAACCGTCGCCGCCAGAATCGCCGCAACCGCACGCACGCTCTCCGGCACAAACGACGCCCGCGTCCACCAGTCTGCCGTCACAATCGACGGCAACCCGCGACGCGGCGCCAGCACGCACAAAACGCCCGCCGTCACCAGCATCGCAGCCACAACATGACGCCGGACCAGAAAATCCCACACTTTGTCGAATTGACTGCCCTTCGCCACCGCCCGAGCCCGTTTCGGACGACTCGCACTTAACTTTGGTCTACTTTGCATCGTGTCTTTGATAGTGATAGGTATTGCCGGATTCCGGCACATCTGTATTTTAATTGTTCAAACACGCTCTCAAGCGCGCGCTTACCTAATACGAGGCATGAAACAGTGTCAACGAACCAGCCAGTGATCATCGTGGGACTTACCGGCGGAATCGCCAGCGGCAAATCCACCGTCACAACCATGCTCCGCGAACTCGGCGTCCACGTCATCGACGCCGACCAGATCGCGCGCCAGATCGTCGAACCCGGCCAACCCGCGCTCGACGAAATCGTCCAGGCCTTTGGCCCCGAGATCCTCGACAAAAGCGGCCGCCTGGACCGCACCGCGCTCGGCCAGAAAATATTCGCCGACGCCACGCTTCGCCTGAAACTCAACGCCATTACGCACCCGCGTATTGCACAAACCATGATGCAAGAAGCGCAAACCGCCGCAAACCAGGGCCATCCCTTCGTCGTCTACGATGCTGCCCTCCTGGTCGAAAACAAAATTCACCGCTTCCTCGATAGCCTGATCGTCGTCGCCGTCGACCGCGAAACCCAGATCGAACGCCTGCTCGCACGCGACCACATCACCCGAGCCGAAGCCGAGCAACGTATCGATGCCCAGATGCCGCTCGAAGAAAAAATCGCCGTCGCAACCTACGTCATCGACAACCAAGGCAGCCGCGAAGCAACCCGCACGCAAACCCAAAAAATCCTGGAAACCATCCGTCACAACATCACAGCCCACCAGACCTCAAAACCCTCTCACGACGGAAGCGCACAATCATGAACCAGTCATCCCAACCCCAAGAAAAATCCCGACGCGACATCCTCCTCACCGGCTTTCCCACCTTCGTCGCCAGAAAACTCCTGGAAACCATCATCGAGCGCGAACCCGAAGCCATCGTCCGCCTGATCGTACGCCCCGACTACATCGATTCCGCCGACCGCACCCTCACCGACATGAACGCCGACCGCAGCAACATCATCCTGCTCAGCGGAGACGTCGCCGCAATCGACCTGGGACTGAGCGGTCGCGAATACCTCGAAGTCGTCGCCAACGTCACCGACATCTACCACATCGCCAGCATCTGGTTCTTAGGCGTCGACCGCGCCCAGGCCTTCGAAGTCAACGTCCACGGCACCCGCAACATCATCGATTCCGCCTACGAAATGCAGAATCTCAACCGCCTCAACCACTTCTCCACCGCCTTCGTCGCCGGCGACCGCACCGGCGTCATCATGGAAGACGAACTGTCCCAGGACCAAAACTTCCGAAACGTCTACGAGGAAAGCAAATTCCAGGCCGAACTCGCCATGCAAAAGGCCATGACCCACCTGCCCATCTCGATCTACCGCCCCAGTCTGATCGTCGGCGATTCCCGCACCGGCGAAATCGACAAAATGGCCGGCCCCTACTACCTCATGAACGCCATCGTCAACATGCCCTCCGTCGTCCCCGTGCTCATGCCCGGAAAAGGCGACAAACCCCTCAACCTCGTACCCGTCGATTTCGTCTGCGACGCGATGTACCTCATCAGCCGCGCCGAAAAAACCGCCGGCAAAACATTTCACATCTGCGACCCAAACCCACTCTCCGCCCGCAAAGTCTTCGAGCTCGTCGCAGACCGCGCCGGCAAACGCGCCCCCGTCGGCGCCTTCCCCTACCGCATCACCAAACTCATCATGCGCTTCCCCTACCTCGAGCGCTTCACCCGAAACCCACGCCAGTTCATGGACGATTTCAACCACCTATCCATCTACAACTCCATCAACACCATGGACGCCCTGGCCGGCCTGCACTGCCCCGCATTCCCCACCTACGTCGACCGACTCGTCGACTTTATTAAGGTCCAGGACATCGAATTCGACCTCCCCGACGGCCTCGAAATCATGGGCTAACCCCCAAAAACACCTCTTTTCCCCAAAACAGGCGACCTCGTAACTACAAATCGCCTGTTTTGGCCCGCAGACCCTACTTTGGAAACCAAACACGCCTCTTTTGGCCCGCAGACCCTACTTTGGAAACCAAACACGCCTCTTTTGGCCCACAGACGCTACCTTGGAAACCAAACACACCTCTTTTGCCCCACAGACCACACCTGCCCCCACCCACTCGCCTCTTTCCCCCAAAACAGCATACTCTGGAAACCAAACACACCTTTTTGGGCCCGCAGACCCTACTCTGGAAACCAAACACACCTTTTTTGGCCCGCAGACCCTACTCTGGAAACCAAACACACCTTTTTTGAACCGCAGACCACACCTACACCCGCCAACTCACCTCTTTTCACCAAAACACCCCCCTATCCGCTCCTCCACCGCTTTTCTTCCCTTTGCTTTTCTTCGCGCGTTCTTCGCGTCTTCGCGCGAGGCCCCTGGTTTTGCCCTCCCCACCAGCCACACACCATTTCCACCAAAAAGATTGCCCTATTAAGTAACCTCCTTTACGATCGCAATTGCATTGACTGAATTGCCATGTAACCTGAGAATGTTTGGGTTTCCAGCATTGTTGTAAATACTGTAATACCGACTCCACGCCGTTATTGAGAGGTCGTCCCGCCCATGCAACTGCAAAATCGCCTCAACTCGATCATCAAGAAAGTCCGCAGCTATCACCCCGATCCCGACATCGACAAACTGCGTGAAGCCTTTGCATTTGCAAACGCCATGCACGAAGGACAGGTCCGGAAATACGGTGAACCGTACATGACCCACCCACTGGAAGTCATGGATATCATTGCAGATTTACGCCTGGACGTCTCCAGTCTGGTCGCAGGCCTTTTGCACGATACGGTTGAAGACACCGACACCACCGTCGAAGACTTGCGCGACCTGTTCGGCGAAGACGTCTCGTTTCTTGTCGACGGCGTTACCAAACTCTCAAAATTCTCGTTCAATACCCGCGAGGAAGCCCAGGCCGAGAACATCCGCAAGATGATCATCGCCATGAGCCGCGATCTGCGCGTTATCCTGGTAAAACTTGCTGACCGCCTGCACAACATGCGCACGCTCAAATACATGAGCGCCGAAGGTCAGGAGCGGATCAGCCAGGAAACCATGGAGATCTACGCCCCACTCGCTCACCGCCTGGGTATTAGCTGGGTCAAAACCGAGCTGGAAGATCTCTCGTTTCGCTATCTGCATCCCGACGCGTATTACGAAATCGCCGAGAAAGTCGCTTCCAAAAAGCGCCAGCGCGAAATGTTCATCCGTGAAGTCATCACGATTCTCAATGACATGCTCAAAGAGAACAACATTCACGCCGACGTCACCGGACGCCCGAAAAGCTTCTGGAGCATTTACCGAAAAATGCGCGAATCGCAGATCGAGTTCGAGCAGATGTTCGATATTCTTGCATTCCGCGTACTCGTACCCGAACGCGTGCAATGCTACGAAGCGCTCGGTCTGGTCCACAACCTGTGGAAACCCATCCCCGGCCGCTTCAAAGACTACATCGCGATCCCAAAACCCAACGGTTACCAATCGCTTCACACCTCGATCATCGGACCGCACCAGGAGCGCATCGAAATCCAGATCCGCACCTCCGACATGCACAAGATCGCCGAGGAAGGTATCGCCGCGCACTGGTTATATAAGGAAGGAAAAGCCACACCCGACCGCGACGACCAGAAATTCGCCTGGCTCCACCGACTCATGGAAGAGCAACAAGACCACGAAGATCCACGCGACTTTTTGGAATCGGTCAAAATCGATCTTTTCCACGACGAAGTCTATGTATTTACCCCGCGCGGCGACGTCTTGAGCTTTCCTCTCGGCGCAACACCCGTAGACTTTGCCTTCGCAATCCACTCCGAAGTTGGTTTTCACTGCTCCGGCGCCAAGGTCAACGGCCTGATGGTCCCGCTCAAATACCAGCTCCAAAACGGCGATATCGTCGAAATCATCACCCAGAAAAACCAGCGCCCCAACAAAGACTGGCTCGCACACGTCAAAACCGGCCGCGCACGCACCAAGATTCGTCACTCCGTCCAAAAAGAACAACGCGACCGCAGTCGCGAGCTTGGCCGCGAATTGCTCGACCGCGAACTCAACAAACGCATCGGCACCAACGTCCGCGCCTGGGAGCGTGCCGGAAACTTAACGCGCGCAGCCGAACTCGGTAAATTCAGCTCCGTCGAAGAAATGCTCGCGGAAATCGGCTACGGAAACACCCAGCCAGAAACCATTCTCGGCAAAATTTATCCATCCCAGGCAAAAACCACCGCCAGCAAAAGCGAAGGCAGCGAAAGTCGTCTCGGACAACTCTGGGACAAAATCGTTCACCGCGGCAAAACCGGCGTCGTTCTCGATGGTATCGAAGACGTCATGGTCCAATACGCGCGCTGCTGCAATCCCGTACCGGGCGACGACATCATCGGATTCGTCACCCGCGGCCGCGGACTTTCCGTACACACCCGCGATTGCGCACGCATCACACACCTTGAACGCGAACGACAGGTTACCGTTCGCTGGGACAATGAATTGAAAACTCCAAACGAAACAGCCACCCGCCGCCCCGTAAACGTACGCGTTTACTGCACCGACAAACCCGGCCTGCTGGCCAACATCAGCCAGTCATTCACACAGGCCGGCGTCAACATCAGCCAGGCACAGTGCGTGACCACCGAAGATCAGCGCGCCATCAACACCTTTGAAGTTCGCGTCACCAACCTCGAACAA
>JBEBSM010000203.1:0-7240 GCA_040394315.1 Lujinxingia vulgaris | reverse complement strand
CCAATGTACCGAAAGCCTCCCTGGCACCTAACGCGACTCTCGCAAATCCCCGCAACCCTCCACGGCAGCCCATCAGGCTATTTTCGACTTTTTAGCAGTTTCAGAAACAAAAACCTCGTCCGTCAAACCCATTCCCTCTAACCCGAGCTCCACCCCAAAAAAAATCTAGTGCTTTTCTTCGCGTTCTTCGCGGCTTCGCGTGAGCCAAAAACGCCTTCCAATCGTTCCCAGCCGCTTCACCCCTTCCCCGCTCACCTCCCAGAGACAATCACCAACCCACATTTCTCCCCCCATCCTCCCCCACATTTGTACCAAAGCACGAAATTCTCGCGCTTGCCCCTTGCCTATTGTATAGCCCTCCTTGCACTATACGCCCCGCGTACATCGGGTATTGTCCATAATCTGCAATAACAAGCCGTCCCCAACCGTTAACGGCCCCGATAATCACAACAAATCAACGATTAACTCATTTTTTATAAATACCGGCTCGAGCAAAACCCATGAAAATCGATCAGACCTACAATCCGACTGAAGTTGAAGCACAGTGGTACGACTTTTGGCTTAAAAACGGCTATTTTCGCGCCGACGAAACCAGCGAAAAAGAGCCCTACACCATCGTCATCCCACCGCCCAACGTCACCGGCAGCCTGCACATGGGCCACGCACTCTTCGTCACCCTGCAGGATCTCCTGATCCGCTGGAAACGCATGGACGGATTCGAAGCCCTCTGGCTTCCCGGAACCGATCACGCCGGCATCGCAACGCAAGTCATGGTCGAGCGCGAACTCGCCAAAGAAGGCACCGACCGCCACGAACTCGGCCGCGAAGAATTCCTGAAACGCGTCTGGGCATGGAAAGACGAGCACGGCGGAACCATCATCGACCAGATGAAACACATGGGCGCCTCCTGCGATTGGGAGCGCGAACGCTTCACCCTCGACGAAGGCTTGAGCAAAGCCGTCCGCGAAGCATTCGTCAGACTCTACGAAGATGGCCTCATTTACCGCGGCGAACGCATGGTCGACTGGGACGTCATCGGCCAGACCGTGCTCTCCGATCTCGAAGTCGACCGCGAAGAAGAAATGGGCAAGCTCTGGTACCTCAAATACCCACTCGCCGACGGCTCCGGCCACATCGTCGTCGGAACCACGCGCCCCGAAACCATGTTCGGCGACACCGCCGTCGCCGTTCACCCCGACGACCCACGCTACAAAGACATGATCGGCAAAATGATCCGTCTGCCACTCGTTGACCGCGAAATCCCCATCATCGCCGACACCGTTTTACCTGACCCGACCAAAGGCAGCGGCGCGGTCAAAATCACGCCCTCCCACGATCCCAACGACTTCGAATGCGGCATCCGCCACAATCTTGCCCGCATCCAGGTCATCGATTTCCACGCCAAGATCAACGAAAACGCGCCCGCAGAATTTGTCGGACTCGACCGCTTCGACGCCCGAAAACTCGTCGTTCAACGCTTCGAAGAACTCGGCCTGCTCGACCGCATCGAAGACAAGCCCTTCACACCCGGCCGCAGCCAGCGCACCGGCGCGATCGTCGAACCACTCCCCATGCTCCAATGGTTCGTCAAAGGCGAACCGCTCGCCAAACCAGCCATCGAAGCCGTCGAAAGCGGACGCACGGAAATCATCCCGGCCGTCTGGAAAAAAACCTACGACCACTTCATGTACAACATCCGCGACTGGTGCATCAGCCGCCAGCTCTGGTGGGGCCACCAGATCCCGGCATGGTATTGCGACGACTGCGACCACATCACCGTCAATCGCCAGGATCCCACGCACTGCGAAGGCTGCAAATCAGCCAACATCCGCCGTGACGAAGACGTCCTCGACACCTGGTTCTCAAGCGCGCTGTGGCCCTTCTCAACCCTTGGCTGGCCCGAAAAAACCGTCGAACTCGACAAATTCTACCCCACGCAAGTCCTCGAAACCGGCTTCGACATCCTGTTCTTCTGGGTTGCCCGCATGATGATGATGGGCACCTACTTCATGGATGACGTCCCCTTCGACAAGGTCTTTTTGCACGCCATGGTTCGCGACGCAGAAGGCCAGAAGATGAGCAAAACCAAAGGCAACGTCATCGATCCGCTTCACATGATCTATGGCGCCCAGAGCGAAGACCTCGACGCCGAACTCCACGCCGAACTTCTCCGCCAGTACCCAGAAGGTGTCGACGCACAGGGCGCCGACGCCCTGCGCTTCACCCTCGCCATGTACGCAGCTCAAGGCCGCGACATCAAACTCGAAGTCAAGCGCATCGAAGGCTACCGCGCATTCCTCAACAAACTCTGGAACGCCGCACGTTTTGGCCTCATGAACCTCGAAGGTTTCGAAGCACCATCCTACAAAACCTTCACCGACGTCTGGACCACCGAAGACAGCTCCAAACCCTTCGTCCCGGCCGATCTGTCCATCGCAGATCAGTGGATTTTGACCCGTCTCAACCAGACCATCACCGAAATCCAGACCGAACTCGAGGAATTCCGCTTCAACGAAGTCGCACAATCCCTCTACCGTTTCGTCTGGAACGACCTCTGCGACTGGTACATCGAACTCATCAAACCCGCGCTCTACGACGACACCCCCGAAGGTGCCGCCACCCGCAAAGCCGCGCAATCCACCCTGCTTTTCACCCTTGAAAGCGTGCTGCGCCTCATGCACCCCATCACGCCCTTCATCACCGAAGACATCTGGCAGGCACTTCCCCGCGCCGAAGATGCCCCAAAAAGCATCATGATCGCCGCATTCCCACACGCGCGGCCCGAACTCGAAATGACCGCAGCCCACGACCAGATGGCCCTGCTCCTCGACATCATTTCGTCCATCCGCGCCATCCGCGGCGAAACCAACGTCAAACCCGGCGTCGTCATCGACGAAGTATTTTTTGTCACCGAAGACGTCAACAAGCGCGCCGCCATCGAATCCGGCGCCGCCTACATCCAACGCCAGGCCAAATCCAGCACGCTCACCATCATCAGTGCCGCCGACGCCGCCAAACTCGAAGGCGTCGCCACCGCAATGGTCCAGGGAATCGAAATCCGCATTCCCCTCAAAGGCCTCATCAACATCGAAGAAGAACTCGCACGCCTCAACAAAGAAATTTCCCGCGTTGAAGCCGACATCGCCTTCGTTTCCCGCAAGCTCTCCAACGAGAAATTCGTCGCCAAAGCGCCCGAAGAAATCATCGCCAAAGAGCGCGCCAAAATTCAGGCTTACGAAAACGAGCACAACGCTCTCCTCGCAAGCCTGGCCGAACTCAAAACCCTCGAAGCTTCTGGTTAATCAGATGCATGGATGAAATGCAGCAACTCGCCTGGTTATATTTTTCTGTGTACGCAGGCCACAGAAAGCAGGCGAGCGCTGCATGAGATTTGAACGCCGATTTGAGATGATTTATGGATCAGCAAAATTTACTAAAAAAATTGGAGCAAACTGCATCCAAAACGAGCGCAGGCAAGCCGCCATCCACACGCGGCGCGCTCATCCTCACCGAACTCCCGTCCGATATGCGTCTATCGATCGGAAAAACCCAACAGCTCCATAATCAGCTCGAACAAGAACTTGGCGTTGTCGACCTCATCCTCACCGACAACCGTCGCCGCATGGTCGGCGCCAAACGTCGCAACAACCGCCACGAAATCCGCATCCACCACATGTTCGTCGGCTGCGACGATCTCACCGTCTCCGCACTCGCCCAACTCGCCAAAAGCAACAACGACGAAAGCCGCGAAGTCATCCGCGCCTACATCGACGCCAACCGCACCCAGATCCGCATCGAAACCGACACCGACAGCCATATTTCCGACGGCCAACACCACGATCTGCAGGCCATCCTAAATAAAACCCGCAAAGATCTCATCGCTGCACACGGCTCAATCCTCAATCATCTGGCCGACATCACCATCACCTGGGGCCGAAACGGCCGCGGCACCCGCAGCATCCGCTTTGGCAGCTTCGATTTCGACCAACGCCTCATCCGCATGCATCCCGTGCTCGATCAGGACTGGATCCCCGATTATTTTGTAGAATTTATCGTCTACCACGAACTCATTCACGCCGTGCACCCGCCCCGAAATATCGCAAACCGCCGCAGCATCCACACCCCCGAATTTCGCGCCATGGAAGAGCAATTCCCCCTGTTTCACAAAGCCCTGGCATGGGAAAAAGTAAACCTACACAGACTCCTGAATCGAAAATGAAAACCTACCTTTCCCGCCATCCCGCCCGCATTCTCCTGGCCACGCTACTCGCAACCGTCGCGTTCACAACGATTGGCTGTGACCGAAACAAGCCCAAACCGGCCACAGAACCAGCCACGCCAGCCGCCGAAGCCGACGTCGCACCCGAAGCCCAACCGGACAAAGAAACCTCACTCCCCGGCAACGTCGAACCCGGCTCCCTCAAAGTTGAAGACATCGGCCCACCCGCCCCCACCGTCTTTTTCCTCGCCAATTTGAGCGGCTACACCGAACCCTGCGGCTGCACCGCCGACATCTTACTCGGCGGCATCGACCGCATCACCCAATACATCCTCGACGCCCGCAAAATCCAACCCGCCTCCATCATGGTCGACGCCGGCGATGTTTTCTTCGAACACGCAAAACTCGAAGACGCCCTCGTCCCCCAGGAACGCGCAAAAACCTCCGTCCTCACAGAAGCCTTCCGCACCATGCAAGTCGCCTTCACCGTCCCCGGCGAACGTGATTTTGCACAAGGCTCGGCATTCTATTTAGAAAAACTCAAAGAAGCCGACCTCAAAGCAATCGCCTCCAACCTCACCATCAACGGCGAAAAATTTCCCGCCACCCACACCCAGACCCTCAACGGCCCCTCCGGCGACGTTGAAACCCTCTTCATCGGCGCCGTCGATCCTTCCCTCTACGAAGGCATCGAAAACGTCAAAACCACACCGGCCGCCGACGCCATCAAAAAAGTTCTGGCCGCCCAAAAAACACCCGCCACCGCCACAATCCTCGTTTTCCACGGTGAACTCGGCCCCGCCAAAGAGCTGTTACGCGAATTTCCCCAGATCGACTTCGTAATCATCGGCCACGGCCCCCGCGAAACCGACCAGGTCGACGAAGCCGGCAACGGATTCACCCTCGAAGCCTACGACCAGGGCCGTTATGTCGGCGCCCTCAAACTCTACAACTCGGACAAAGAGCGTCCGTACAAAAACGCGCGCACCGGCAGCAAAAGCGAGCTTGAAACCATCGATCGCCAGATCGAGCACGTTCAGGAAAGCATCGACAAAATCCCCACAAACCCCGACGGCACCGTCCCACCGCTGGTCACTCGCTTGCGCGAACGCTACGCCGATCTCAATGCCCAAAAAGCCGCCATCCAGAGCGCAGAACTTACCATCCCCACCGATCACCGCGCATTTTACTATCGTCCGATCGACATGAAACCCGGCTACGCCCTGAACTCCGAGCTTAAAACCCGACGCGAAGCCTACAACGCCAGCCTCAAAGAACTGAACATGCAGGTCGAACGCGAACCCATCCCCGTCGTCGAAGGCCAACCGTTTTTCATCGGCACCGCCCAATGCCAGACCTGCCACACCCAGGCCTACGATTTGTGGACCACAACCCAGCACAGCAAAGCCGTCGCCACACTCGAAGAACGCGACAAAGTCTTCGACCAGACCTGCATCGGCTGCCACGTCGTCGGCTGGCAACAACCCGGCGGAAGCGTCCTCGGCAAACTCACCTACGAAGCCGAACTCAATGGCCATACCTTCACCAAAGACCTCCAAAACGTCGGCTGCGAAAGCTGCCACGGCCCAGGCTCCGAACATCGACTAGCCCCACTCGACGCCACCGGCACACCGCAAAACATTCTACGCCAACCAACCGCGCAGCAATGCAGCACCTGCCACGTCGTCGAACACTCCCCAGCATTTGATTTCGACACCTACGTCAAACGCATCACCGGCCCCGGCCACGAGATGAAAACAAAATAATGTTTATTGAAACATTTTTTGTCTAACCGACGGCCCCCACGAGTTCACCACTACATCCCCCCCCGATGAGTAGCGCGATTCCCAAACACAACATCCCCCAATTACGACAACAAGAAAACCTGCGACACATTAACGTCCTCGTCATCCAATTCAACCGATCTAGCAATCTCGATATTACTAAACCGAGGCTCGGACAAATCGAGCACAACCGGATTTCTTCGGTCCAAAATACGCAATACCGGTCGCCGCGGATCTCCCGCCGCATCCGGCGTACGAATCACAACCGCGCGCTCGCCTGTGGTTAGCTCGACCGTCGAACCAATCGGATAAATCCCCAGCGTAGACACAAGCAGTTTCACCAGATGAGGATCAAAAACCTCCCCAACACGGCTTTCCACGTACTGAATGGCGAGATCAGGTCGACGGGATTTGTAACCCTGGAGACCCTGGATCAAAAGATCGTAGGCGCGGCTTAAATCGATAATCCGCGTCACAAGATGCAAGGATCGCGGCGACCGATAAAACGGCGCACCAACCGGCTGATCAAATCCGCAGCCGCGCTCGTACGTCATTAATATCCGCAAGGTCGAAACAACCTCACCATCAACGTACCCTAGCATCTGCGCCACATCCCGCAGATTCGTCGAAAACTGACGCTGCGGCTCAAGCCCTGGATCGCGATCGCGATGCCCGACCGACACGCCAACCAGTCGATCCAAATCCTGAAAAATCGCCGCCATCCCTACATACGAAACCATTTGCGGCGACAATCCGAGTCGATCCGCAAGCAACATCGCGTAAATCGCGGTATTGACCGAGTGGGAGCTTAAATCAGGCGGAACCAGCCGCATGGGCAGCAGCCCTAAAATAATAAAATCGTCATCACTCAATAGCTCAGAAATCGTCTGCATAATGCGACGAATCACACCGGTCGGCACATTTGCATTATGTTGCTCACGCACATGGCTGTGCATGTTTTGCACTTTAACCAGCGCACGAATATACACGTGAGCGACGTACATCGATTTATTGACCGACGCGATTGCCTCAAGCACAGACTGGTCAGGGCTGCCGTGATCGATATGAATCGACGGGATTTCAACATGCATCATCCCCTGACCCGCTCGACCCGCCTCACCGAGCGCTTTTAAAAGCGCAACCAGCTCGACCGCAGTCATCGTTTGCTCAAGGCGAAGCCCGCGAATATCCGCAGCCGCAAAAATCGAATGCAGTTCATTCAGGCGTTCTTGCTCAC
>JBEBSM010000202.1:0-7253 GCA_040394315.1 Lujinxingia vulgaris | reverse complement strand
CGCCTTCTCAAATGGCGGCTATCTCTACGGTTTCAAACTCGCATTTTTATCTTCTTCTGATAGATCCGTGCGGTTGCTCGACGGCCTTGCAATGTGCTTGCAAGGCCGTCGAGTGTCTGTTTCAGACGCGACGATAATACAGTGGGTGGATGGGCAGGCCTTTTTCGATGATCGTGACCTCGCGGTTTGTGCGTGGGAACGGTTCGATTGGGAATTCGCTCAGGGGCAGTGGCTCAAAGCTTGGGTGCTCGTCGATGATGGCGCGCATGTCGTCCGCGAGTGTGCCGACGTCGGTGCGGATCCAGAGCATGCCGCCGACGGGCATTTTGCGGGCTAGAACGTCGAGGAAGGCAGTCTGGATGATGCGTTTTTTGCGGTGGCGGAGTTTCCACCAGGGGTCGGGAAAGAGGATGAAAACTTCCTGGAGCTGACCGTCGTCGAGCAAAATGGGCAGCGCGAGGTTGGCGTCAGCGCGAAATGTGGTTGCGTTGTGGACGCCGTGTTTTGCGAGGACGTCTTTTGCGATTTCGACGAACTTCTGGCGCCATTCGATGCCGATAAACTGACGCTCGGGATGGGCTTCCGCAAGTTCTTTGAGGAATTTGCCGCGGTTTGAGCCAATTTCGATGCAAACGGGGCATTCGATGGGCTCGTTGATGGCGCGTTCGCGAAGCCAGGCAAGCTGGCGAGAGAAGAATTCTTCGGTGAATGCGTCAAAGCGCATAGCGATATCAGGCACGTAATACTTCGGTGTAAATGGGTAATAGAAGGCGGGAAGTTGTCGGATGAAACGGTGTTAAACAGAGATGTGCATGCCCTGAAACGCGGCGGCAGATTCTGCGAAGAGTGATTTGCCGAGGGCATCGATCTTGTCCATGTCGTCGTCGGTATTGCCGGGCGCATGGTGGAACAAGATGAGCTTTTTGGCCTGGCATTCGGTGGCTAACTGGGCCGAGATTTCGACGGTTGAGTGGCCATAGCCCTGGGTTGGAAACAACGGGTCGGCGTAGGTTTTGTTGGTGTACATTGCATCGTGAATCAGGACGTCTGCGTTCTGAGCAAATTTCACGAGACGACGATCGCCCAGTACGAAACCTTCGGTATCGGTTGCAAAAACGACCGAGCGTCCGTCGTAAATGACTTTGTAAATGTTGACGCCGCATTTTGGGTGATTGAGTCCGCGCAGGCAGTGAACTTCGCACAGAATGTCGCTTTCAGCCGGCCGATTGTCGTCGTTTTCTGTGCAGAGCACTGGAACGGGGCTGTCTTTGAGAAAACAGATTACGTCGGCGTGACCGATGTCCTGGAAATACTTTTTGGAGCGCATTTCATGAACTTCAACCGGGTAGTAGGGCGAACGAATGAGTGATTCGAGACAGTGTTGAAACGATGTAAATCCAGCGGTTCGTGGACCGAAGAAATAAATCGATTGTTTCGAAGTATAAATAGGTGCGAAAAATGGCAGCCCAATGAGGTGATCAAAGTGCGTGTGGGTGACGAACAGATAGCTCGTGTTGGCGGCCTGGTCGGATCTGTCAGCGAGCTCGCTTGCGTAATCTACGATTCCGCTGCCGGCATCGAATATGATGTCACGGTCGCCAACGCGCACAACTACGCAGGTCGTTGAACCGCCGTAGCGTGTAAATTCCTTGCCCGAGACAGGAATACTGCCGCGGCAACCATAAATTTTGACGGTGAAGTCTGACGACATGGTATTGCCAGGGTTAGGGCGAAGATTAATTCAAACAGGAACATCGGAGAATTCAATGCGCCTCACAATAGAACCTGATAACAAGGGGCGGTTGACTATACCAAGCGGGATTTTCTTGCGTCAAGAACGATGATTTGCGCGAAAGGTTACGGAAGGATTTAAGAATGTGGATGAGCGATCCGTTCAGCGGCGTTTCGCAAAGTATGTTGGTCGGACTGGGCGTGTGGGTTGCGTTTGGGTACCTGTGGACGTTTGCGCCGCGTTTTGGGGTTGCGCGCGATTATGCAGTTGCAAGTTTTGGGGTTGGCGGCGTTGGCGGCGTGCTGGGTGCGCGCGTGATGTGGTGGTTTTCGCAGGGGCTGGAGCGTGGAGACGGTTTTTTTAGCAGGGAATTGCTGCAGGAAGTGATCAATCCGATGCGTGCTGGCTATAGCTCGCTGGGTTTTTTGGCGGGCGCTGGATTGGTTATCTGGATGCTCGACAGACGTAGCGGGGCAGGTGCTGAGGCAGGTGCTGAAACGCGGGGTAGACTGCTGGATGTTGTTGTTCTTGCAGGGCTATTGGGAATGGTTTTTGCGCGTTTTGGTTGCGTTTTTAATGGCTGTGATTTTGGCAGGGTGAGTGGCGTTGGTGTGTTTTCGGTTCGTTATGCACGGGGTTCGCTGGCCTGGCAACGACATGTCAGCGAAGGATTGATCGGTGGCGAGCAGTTGTGGTCGCTGCCAACGCATGGGTTTGCGTTGTACAGCGCGGGAGCGACGCTCGGGATTGTAGCGATGGTAAGTTTATGGTCGTGGCGGCGTGAAGCCGACCGTCGGTCGGGTGGGGAGGCCGCCAAATGGGCGATTGCTGCATTTTGTATTGCTCAGTTTGCGTTGGAGTTCTTGCGTGAACCGGCCAATGGGGGTACTTTGGCGCAGCAACTCAATATAAATCAAATCGCCCTGATGGGCGTGTTCATGTTCTTGGGCGTACGCCACATTGTGGATATCGCGCAGAAATAGAGAAGGCATCGAGAAGTTTAATGGATATTCGTCGTACAATCGTTGTTTTGGAAGAGCCGTCGCGGTCAGGTGAATGGTTTGATACGATAGTTTCTAAGGAACCGAGCTGGGGTGTGTTGGTCGTCGGGTCGTTGGCCGAGGTTTTGACGGCCATTGAATCGGACGGCAATGCGATCGTTCTTGTGCCGGAAGGCAAACACGATGCTGTACTCGATCAAATCGTGATGAATGTGCAAGCGGTCAGCGGTAAGACGCCGGTCGTTTATCTGGTGCGGGATCTGTCGAACTGCGCGATTGTGCGTGCAGCGCTTGAGGCGGGTGCCAATGACGTTGTTTATGATGCAAACCAATCGCAGGCAGGCGGGCGTGAGGTTTTGCGATTGGCCTGGATTCGACAGGATATTGAGCTTCAAAATGACAGCGTCAGTCGCAAGCTGTTGCGATGTAGAGATAATCTGAAGATTCTCGACGAGTTAACGGCGGCTGTTACCAGTACGATCAATCATGAAGAACTGACGCAGCGTGCGCTGGCTGTTTTTGCTAGCATCTGCCCGCGGGGGCGTGCGTCGTATTGTGAGTTGATCGTTTCGCCAGACTATGTGTGTGAGAGTGAGTCGCCGCCGCCGATTTCTGTGATGCGGTTGCGTTGTCTCGGTAATTCTTCTCATCAGTCGTTGGAGAAGATCGACGCAGCGCGTAGAAATTCCGTCGTTTTTGGTTCGGTGCAGGAGCAATCAGAACGCGATCTGATCGAGCTTATCATGGCGAATAAGGTTCATTCGAAATTGATGTCGGCAGAAAAGCGGTTTCCGTCGCTGAATAGGATCTGGGATGATGTGGCGGAGGGGCAAATTACGCTGGTTCCGGTATGGTCTAGCGGCCAGGCGCTCGGGCTCTTGACGATTTATTCGGCCACCCGTGATCAGTGTTCGCGCTTGTTTCGGGGCGATGAGCCATTACAGGCAATGGCGCGTGTTTTTGGTTCGACGCTCCAAAATGCGCAACTCTATGAAGAGGTCGATGCGGCGTATCAAACCTTGCAGCAAACCCAGAGTCAGTTGGTGCATTCAGAAAAGTTTGCGGCAATGGGCGTACTGTCGGCTGAAATCGCGCATGAATTTAATAATCCCGCCAGTTTTGTGATCAGTAACCTGAGCGTGATGCGTGAATATGTGGAAATGATCTCCGGATTTGTTGAGGGCCTGGAAACGCTTGACAACAGCAATGCTGCGTTGAAAGAAGAACTTAAATCGCTCAAGGATCATTTTGAAATCGAGTTTTTACGTGAAGATCTTGATAATTTGATCGTTCGAAGTCTGCGTGGGATGCAGAGAATTCATCAAATCGTGCAGGATTTGCGGTATTTTTCGCACGATGTTGCTCAGGAACCGGGCTGGGTGGATTTGGAGAAACTGGTGTCGGCGGTGCTGCATCTGGTGAATCATGATGCAAGGTTTCGGGCGCGTTTGGAGCTAGATTTTTCGGGACTGCCGCCGGTGTTTTCGGATGCCAATAAGCTCAGTCAGGTTTTGCTGAATTTGTTTGTTAACGCGGCGCATTCAATACCGCCGGGAAATCCGGAAGATAACTTTATTCATGTAAGTACACGTCATGAAGGGGACGAAGTTGTGTTGTCGGTTCGAGATTCAGGGACGGGCATTGCGGAAGACGTATTGCCGAGGATTTTTGAGCCGTTTTTTACGACCAAGGAACGTGGCAGTGCAACGGGTCTGGGATTGCCAATCGTGCAGGATATCTTGCGTGGGCTGGGCGGCGAGTTGACTGTGAGCAGTAAGTTTGGAGCCGGATCGTTGTTTGAGTTTCGATTGCCGATTCGTGCTTCGAAATTTGCGGTAAAAAAGGAACTCCGGGAAAGTGGAAGTTATCAAACACCGCCGCATTCACGTCGAAATACGCCTGTATATCGCTCCCTGGATCCGCCGCCTGCTGACAACACGAAATCTGAACAGGAGCCGACATGAGTGAATTATCCGGTCGGGTTTTTCTAGGCACTTCGGGGTGGTCGTATGATGATTGGAATGACGTGTTTTATCCGGCAGGTTTAAAGCAACAGGATCGTCTCACGTATTATGCGTCGAAGTATTCGACGGTTGAGGTGGATTCGACGTTTTATGGAATGCCTGCGATGAAAACGGTGCAGTCATGGGTGGAGCGAACGCCGGATGATTTTGTATTTTCTGCGAAGTTCCCACGTCAAATAACGCATGACGCGCGGCTTGTGCATTGCGAACACGAAACCATGGCATTTATCGGCGTGATGTCGGAGCTTGGTAATAAGCTCGGGCCGTTGTTGCTACAACTGCCTCCGAATTTTACGACCGATTCGTTTGAGGATCTGGCCAGGTTTTTTGAAGGCTTGCCGGACGGCTATTCGTATGCGGTGGAAGTACGGCACAAATCCTGGTTGACCGAGGAGTATGCAGACTTGCTTAAGCGCTGGAATGTCGCGATGGTTTTGACGTGCTCAGCTCATTTTGAGCGGTTCTGGCGGACGACTTCACGCATCGCGTATATCCGGTGGCTGGGCAATCGACCCGACATTAAGCGTTTCAACGAAACGCAAATTGATCGTAGTGAGGAGATCGGCTGGTGGGTACCGCGGATCGAGCATTTTGTTGAGAAGGGCGGCATCGTATTTGGTTATACGAACAATCACTATGCGGGTTTTGCGCCGCAGACGGTCAACGAGATTGTAAGCGCCCTCCAACATTGACATCCGTGCTTGAAATAGGGCATATAGCCGGCGCGTAGTCACGCTTTGACGGAAAATTGAGGATGACCAAACATGTCCAATGTAAATTTCAACGAGCTGCAAGTCTGTCTCGACGATTGCCTTGCGTACTGCAAGAAGCACCCTGAGCGTCAACATGTTCGCGATCTTGAGGCGCGGCTGATTCGTGCGGATCAAGAGTTTAAGCAAGGAATCGCTGTTAGTGATCGTAAGTTCATTAAGTGGCGTAATGAGTCCGGTGACGAGATGCTTCAGTGGAAGCATCTTGCCAATCAGCTGGCTTCCTTGCAGCGAAAGCTGGGTAGTGTAAACGCGGTAGGTTTTCCTGCTCGCCGTGTGATGTACTGGGATCAGGAATTGTTGCAAATCGCGGTAATGGAGATGATTGCGTATCTTCGGTCGCGAGTTGACGTGATTTCCTTTGCCCAGGAAGAGATCGACAATCTTGAGCGTCGTCTTGATAGCTGCGGCAGCGAAGATGACGATAGTGAGCGTGCGTTGAAGACGTATACGCGTCACGTCGCGCAGCGTGCTGACGGGATGCGCATGGCGACGGATAACATCGCCGCGTTTCGTCGTGATATGCGTCGCGAGCTGGGTATTAACAACGCTGATTATCAGAGCATCCGCTGGCCGTTTGGTGTTGCGACGGACGATCGTATTCTTTGATTTATGTGTTGCGCCTACTTTCGAAATGAAAGTCACGGCGTGACACCGCGAAGTTTACAGACAATTTGAACGGGAAAAGGGAATGTCTAACTGGAAAGATACACGTAACTGGAAAGATACTGTCATTCTTGTAACCGGCGGCGGCCATGGAATTGGTCGCTCGGCCGCCGTGCAAATGTCCGCTCGCGGCGCGACGGTATTTATCTGCGGTCGCACGCAAAGTGCGCTGGATGAAACGGTCGCGCTGGCGCAAGCTCCGGGTCGAATTATCGCGTTTTCTGCTGATATTACGCAGGAAGACGAAGTCGAGTCGTTGTTCGCGATGATGGGTAAGCACGCAGATCGTCTCGATATTTTGGTTAATAATTCCGGGGTTCTGGGTCCGCGCACGCAGCTGGAGAATGTTTCGCGTGCGGCTTGGAAGCAAACGATTGACGTCAATATCACGGGCACATTTCTTGTCAGCCGAGCTGCGATCGAGCTGCTTCGTGGCGGTCACAATGCACTGGTCGTAAATCTATCGTCGAGTGTTGGAAGGGCGGGAAGGGCGAGCTGGGGGCCGTATGCGGTGTCAAAACATGGTGTCGAGGGTTTGACCGATGTTTTGGCTGAAGAACTGGCGGCGGACTCGATCAGCGTCGTATCGCTTAACCCAGGCGGAACGGCAACGCGTATGCGTGCGGCAGCTTATCCGGACGAAGATCCCGATACACTTCCCAGTGCCGACCAGGTTGCATCCACGATTTTGATGTTGGCCGATCAAATTACACCGGATCAGAGCGGCGGTCGGTTTGATAGCCGTGCGATGCTAGAAAAGTAAGAAAAATAAGAAATAACAATCCGGGCGGGTTTTCTCCAAGTTATAGCAGGTCATTTTGGCGCGATGTTTCGCCAGGATGACCTGTTAAACATTGCATTAGAGTTTGACTTGATGTCTTCGATTCGGTACTTTTTGGTTGTCGTTCAGGGCTGAGTAACTATTCTAGGCATTTGTCATCCCTATAAGCTGATGTGTATCTTGGAGATGAAAATTGGATTTTTATAAAAACAAGCCTGTCGAGCAGATACATAAACGTCTTGTCGCCTTTCATCGCGACGAGGATGCAGCCACTGCTAC
>JBEBSM010000201.1:0-7269 GCA_040394315.1 Lujinxingia vulgaris | reverse complement strand
AGCAAGCACACAAGAGCTTTTCAAAGCTCCCGATTTGCCACGCGCCCAACCAGCCGCCGATTAATCTGATTTTGACCCGCACATCCACACTTTGCCGTCATGACAAACACAAATTTATCAATTATGGTAACACCTGCGTTGCACAACAATCTGTGTTGACGATCAAATCCCTGCGTGGAGAACATCAATGAATCACACTCAGCGTCTTTCTCAACCCGAAGAGTTTGGAAAATACCAACTCGTCGCACGTCTTGCCCACGGCCCAATGGCCGATGTCTACAAGGCAAAAAGCCACGGCGTGGAAGGCTTTGAAAAGATACTGATCGTAAAGGTCATTCACCTGGGCCTGGCCGCGATCCCAGGCTTTGTCGATACACTGATCGATGAAGCCAAACGCGCCGTCTCACTCTCTCACGCAAACGTCGCCCAGGTCTACGACCTCGGACGCGAAGACACGCAACAACGCGTTTACATCGCAACCGAGTACATCAAAGGCTACGACCTCGGACGCGCGATGAAACTTGCCAGCAGCGCCGGCACACCCCTGCCCGCTGAACTCGCTGTTTTCATCATCAGCGAAATCGCAAAAGGCCTCGATTACGCCCACCGCCGCAAAGACTTTAACTTCAATAGCTTAAATATCGTCCACCGCTCGATCTGCCCGGGCAACGTCATGCTCTCCTTCGACGGTGACGTAAAACTCACCGACTTCGGCATCTCCCGCGCCATGGATTGCGTCAAAAACCTGAGCGACAACGATATCCGTCATCGTTATCTTTACGCCGCACCCGAAGTCCTCAAAGGCGAACCCTACACAACCCAGAGCGATATCTTTGCCATGGGCCTGCTGTTTTACCACATGCTCGCTGGCAAACATCCCTACGATCACGAAGACCTCAATGTTCTAGCCGAACGCGCACGCAACGCACAGATCCCCTCCATTACCACACACGTTGATCTACCCCGACCGCTCGTTCACGCACTCGAATCCATGCTCGTCTCACACCCTGCCGGACGTGCAAACAGCGCCGGCGCTATCTACGAAGAACTCATCAGTTATTTGTTCGCCAACAGCGTAAAGGCCGACAACCACATCCTCGCAAACCTCATGCAGGAACTACGCCGGTGGAGCCGACACCAGGATAAAGCAAACCCCGAAATCGAAGTCGGTCTCGAAGAAATCAGCCTGCACGAATTGCAAGCATCCTTCGAACTCAACGATGCACTCCTGGCCGACGCCGCAACCAACAACAGCCTGCCCGAAATCTCCGACTCAACCCACGCCTCATTACCCAGCGTGAAATTAGCCCATCTCTTCACCAAAGAACGCTCCTCCAGCGAAGAACTCCCCGTTTTACCAGGCGCATTCGAAACCTACTTCGCGACCGTCAGCCGCGGACGCGGAAAAGCCGTGCTTGTGTCCGGACGACTCGGTCGCGGACGCCAATATCTACCCGATCGCCTCGTCGAAGCACTCATCTGGCGCGGAAATGCACAGACCTTTGCTGTCCAAACAGTCTCCGATGATCGCTACCGACCTTTTGGCATTCTCAGCGATCTGATCAAACAATGCGTGATGCAAAGCTTTTCCGGCGCGTCCAATCCAAATCACGCCGCACTACTCGCGCTGCAAAACCTGCCCGTTTCACCCGACGCTATCAACGTACTCGCTGGCATCTGGAACCTCCACGAACTCCCAAGACTCGGCTATCAACAACGCCGAAAACTTCTCGCGGAACTGTTTTTCGTCGTTCTCAAAACATTCTACCGAACCGGCCCGCTGATCCTCGTCATCAACCACGTTGAGCGCGCCGACAGACTCACACTCGATGTGCTCCGCGACATTATCGCAAAAATCGGCAGCCTGCCCGTCATGCTTGTGCTCTGCACCAATACCGACGAAAGCATGCGCGCCATCTTCGACACCGGACGCCCCGAAGACCTCGAAGCACTCCGGATCTCCGGCGAAGAACCACCCGCCCTCAACGAGCTTGGCAACATCAGCTCGCTCGCCCTATCCCTACTAGCCCTCCTCGCTCTTGCCGAACGCCCCATGTCCCAGGTCGACCTGGGAATGCTACTCAATCTCCCCGTCGTCCAGATTTTGCCAGCACTCAACCAACTCGTCGAAAACGGCGCCATACGAGCACCCGAAGCCGGCATTTTCATCATCGGCATCAATAACGTCTCCCCACGACTCGCTGAATCCCTCGGATTCACCCAATCACCACACTACGCAGCACTACTCGCCAGGTATTTCACACACCGCACAACCTCCGGCGGCTCCAGTGCCATGCTCCTCACTTCACCCGCCGACTTCACCGTCCAAAACGACCCGAACCAGATCCCAACACTCATCCGCCTCAACAGCATCGCCGGCGAACGACGCCGCATGCTCCACCTCGCCCAAGCCTACGCCGAGCACCTCGACCAAAACGGCTGGCAAAATACACGTCTGGATTTCTATCAACACTGCGCAACACTTCTTTCCCAAGAATCCATCGGCGCACCACACGCCCGCATGAACTTCATACTCGCTGCCGCCGAACTAGCACTCGAAAACTATCAACTCGAAACCTGCCGCACCCTCCTGCAACCACTCGCTGCACTTTCCGAAAAAGCCCGCAACGACCACGCCTTCGTCCGTGGCCAACTCCTGCTCGGCCAAATGGCCATGCAAAACGACGACCTCGAAGACGCACTCACCTATTTTCAACGCAGCGCCGCCGCAGCCCGCGGACTCCGCGACTCCGCACTACTTGCCAACGCACTACTCGCGCTCGCGGGATGGTACGAACGCTACGGAAACCTCTCCTCCGCACAAAACATGCTCGACCGCGCACTGAACCTCGTCGCCTACCAGGGCACGCAACAAATGAACCTCATCGAACGCGCAACCCTACTCCACCGCACCATCCGCATCCGCATCGAACGCAACATGCCACGACTCGCTGAACAACCCATGCGCGACCTCCGCGAACTCGCCAACCGATCCCGCGTACCCGCCATCGAGTGCCGCGCCGATTCCGCCGAATCTCGCCTGCTCAACACCGTCGGAAAACACTCTCTCGCACTACAATACCTCGCACGCGGCATCGCAACCGCCGAACAATTCAACCTCCAGGCACTCCGCATCGAACTCATCCGCGAACAGGCCGTCACACAACTCGAATCCGGCGACACCAAAAACGCTCTCCAAACCGCAGAACAACTCGTCGAACTCGCGTCCCAAAACGCCGACCACTACAGCGAACAACGCGCCCGCGACATCAAAGCCGTCACATCCTGCATCCTCGGCCAAAATGTCGCCCTCGGACTCGACCACCTCAACAAAAGCCTCGCACGCGCCACCGAACGCAAAGTCCTCAAGGACATCTACCGCGGACACAACATGCTAGCCCACGCCCTCCGCGCCCTCAACCAACTCGCTTCCGCCGACTCCCACACCCAAAAAGCCCAACGCATCGCCCAATCCATGCACGAACGCATCGCCAGCTAACCCCACACACCCCAAAACCCACACCCCAACCACAAAAAGGCTGCCCCCAGGCAGCCTTTTTACTTAATCCAAACAATCACCCCACCACAAAACCCTCAAACGCACGCAAAACCCTCAAACGCACGCACCGTGAAGCCGGGTGAAACCCGTGCGCAGCGCGCTTCTGTTTTAGCCCCACGTGAAACGTGGGGTGAGGCCGTTTCAAACCACCCAATACCCATCCCCACCACAACGCATTTCACCCAATAACCATCCCCACCACAACGCATTTCACCCAATAACCATCCCCACCACAACGCAAACCACCCAACCAGACCCAACATGGCCCGGCGAGGATCGAGCGGGGAGAGCGAAGCCGTCGACATCGGAATTGGCCTCTGTTCGGCCATTCCGAGGACGACGGCGAAGCTATCGTCGCTCGAAACCGCCGGACTAATCGTAACGGAGCCCGTCGACCGGCTTTAGAGAAGCTGCCCACCACGACGGCCCAATCGTCGCCAAAAGACTGATCACCATCGCAGCCACACCCACCGCCAAAAACTCACTCGGTATGATCCGCACCGGCAGATGATCAATCATATAAATACTCGGATCGAGACCGAAACTTGTATACTTTACAACCAGGCACACCCCCAGACCACCGAGCAATCCCAGCGTCGTGCCAATAAAACCGATCGTCAAACCCTGATACACAAACGTCTTCATGATCCCAAAGTTCGTCGCGCCCATCGATTTTAAGATCGCGATATCCTTATTTTTTTCCAGAACAATCATGATCAGCGTACAAACGATGTTAAAGCTCGCGACCAACACAATAAAGCAGAACAAAACCGCCAGCACCAACCGCTGCAACCCCAAACTCGTAAACAAGTTGTGATTCAGCTCTCGCCAATCCAGCACGCGAAAGCGCCCTTCTGGCAGCGCAGTTTTCAGATCTGCCGCCGTTTTACCAACCGCAAAAACATCGTTCACCCGAATATCCAGACCGGTAACAACATCAGGCTGCTTAAAAAACTCCTGCAACGCCCGATAGTCCGTCATGACCAGCCGGCTGTCATAATCATGGAAACCGCTGCGATAAATCCCCACCCCCTCAAAGTACTGACTCGACGGCCGGTGTTCCTTCGAACTCCACCGACCCGGATCAAGACTTTCCAGCGGACTGGTTACCTGAATTTTATCACCCTTCTTCGCTCCCAGCCGATCCGCCAATGTCTGGCCGATCAAAACCTTCGGCGGACCATGAACTCCGTCCGGCGGAAACCGATCAAACACCAAATTTTTGATCGCTCCCTCATCCAGCGTATACCGCGGCAAGTCACTGACCGCCTCGACCGTCTCCGGCTCAATGCCTTTGATCAAAATTCCGGCAGAACGATTGCCGTGCGTCGCAATCATTTCATGAAAAACAAACGGACTGCTGGCCTTAATACCGTCGATCTTGCTCACGATCTCTTGCATCTCACGGTAGTCCCGAAAATCAATTCCATATTTGATAACAAGAATATGTGAATTGACTCCCAATACACGCTCGCGAAACGCATCCTGAAAGCCTCCCGTCACCGCAATCACGCTGGTCAATGCCATCACGCCTAAAAAGACGCCAAGAATGGCAATGATCGTGATCGTCGACAAAAAACTCTGGCTGCGACTCTTTAAGTGCCGCCCTGCAATAAATAATTCGTACGACATGCAGCCTACTTTCTATATTTCAGAATCCCAAATGCGGGTAACAACGAAAACTTCATCCTCAGCACGCTAAAACACCTGCATTTTATCGGCCGATTTTCGTCTCGACATCTAGCTCAATTACCGCCATGTGACAACTATGCCCGGACTCACCCATCAGACCATCGCAAATCACCTCTAACGCTGCCTTCACCCGCGAAAGCACCGCTTTTAACACTGCCACTCTTCTGTTAACATCCCATCAGATGGCTATGGTTATTTTCTGGAGGTTACATGCGCAGGTTTTTCCCAAAATATTTAATGCCCTGGTTGATGATTACGATGCTGGGTCTGGCGACCGCTTGCACCGAAAGTGAACCCGCAACGTGCGGCACGTCAGACGATTGTGCAACCAATCAGATCTGTCGCGCCGGCGCTTGCATCATTCCAAGCAGCGCAACCTGCGAACGCGATGATCAATGCAGCCCCGGCTACGTCTGCGTCGCAAACGAATGCCACCGCGGTTCGTCCACCGACGCGGGTCTCGCTGATACCAACAATAACGTCCAAAATGATGTCAATCCCGTCGATGATACAAGTGATCACGACGCGCCACCCGATACAACAAACCCACGCGTCACCACTGTATTCCCTGCAGCCGACGCCAGAGATGTTCCGACTGACACCGCCATCAAGGTCACGTTCAACAAACGAATGGATCACGTCTACACCCTCAACCCCTATTCGTTCAAACTCCGCGATCCAGACGGACACGACGTTACCGAAGCCACACTCAGCTATGACGAAGCCACCGAAACCGCGACGTTAACGCCGACCAAACCACTGCGCGCCGCCGCTCGCTACGAAATCACCGTTACGCCCGACATCAGCGACGAATCCGGCAACTCGCTTTTCCAGACCTATACGTTCTATTTCTACACACTCCACAATCCGCCCGCCGATCACAGCGAACTCGCAGAGCTGTACGCACCCGTTATCTACCAGGGCATTCAGTCCCTGACCGGCAGTGGGCCAAACACCGACATCCCCACACGCATCGACTTTGACGGCGACCTGGTTGCCGACAATAACAAGCAAAACTCCGCCGCGATTACCGCCAACATCAGTGCACACGTCTATTACCATGTCACCGAAACACAATCGCATTACTTCCTGCAGTACATCTTGTCCTACCCAGCACGTACGTATGTAAGCCCCCTCAAAGTTCACGAACACGACATCACCGGAATCACCGTGACCGTCGACAAAGCATCCGGCGATGTACTGCTCATCGAAGGCGTTTTGGCAGAAGATACTTCCTTCGATCCAATCTTGAGCTATCGACCGGAATCCAGCCCCGTTCGCGCCCAGGGCCAGACGATGAGAGTCGCAGCCGTGCCCGACGCTGCCTTTGAAGACGGCAGTAAATTCCCGCTCTTCATCACCAGCGGTCGACACATTCCATGCAACTGGTACGTGCGCGGCGGCGAAACTTCCGCCGTAAAACGCTGCCCGGCAGATGCTCAGAAGTTCCCCGAAGGCGATAGCAACGGCGCAGTCCTTCGTCACGGCCCTACCGCACAGAAAATCTCCGACGCCGTCGTCAATCCCAACACCGGCCTCAAAGAAATGTCCTACAAACTCATCCCGTTTGTCGACACCTTCTGGCTCAACCGCTCCGACTTCAGTTGCGGACTGTACACAACCCATGTCATTTACAAACCAGACAACCGCGTCTCCTCAATCCCCAATCGTCCCGTTGGCGCCGCAGATGGTCAACCACTGACCCTGCCCAACCGTTTGTGCACCAAGGACGACGTCAGCTTTGGCAAGCTGCCATTTACCTGGGACAAATACGACACCTACAGCGGCGGCCAATGGTTTTTAGACCCGGTTTACCGACTCGCTTCCCAGTTCAAAATGAACGGCGGCACCGCGCTTTCACCCGAATACTGTCAGAATATCTTCTTCAATATCGATGACCGTACAGATCCTAACTGTGACGAGTAAAATAATGACTTTTCTCTTAACAAACCGATGGACGCGCCTGGCCGTTATCGCCGTCTCGCTCACCGCCCTTATGGGCGCTACGGCATGCGGCG
>JBEBSM010000200.1:0-7290 GCA_040394315.1 Lujinxingia vulgaris | reverse complement strand
CGACAGAATTCTCGATCTTCAGACCCTCTGAATTCAACGACCACACTCCGTAGGTCGACGCTCCAGAGGAATTCAGCATTCCTCCATCGTCCGTGCCCACAATCGTCAGCCCACTCAACACTGTTTCCTGCCTTAACCCCCTGGCAATGATTGTTTTATAGGCGTTTGCCGCTTGAATATACGTGGCCGGTACTACATCAGCATCGCCCGTGGTGCGTACCCCTGTGATCACTGTTTTGTTGGCACCAACATCGCGCGACCAGTCCACCGCATTGTACCCGCCGTAAATACTGATCCCATCCTCAAGCGTTATCTGCGTTACGTACTCGCCAGCCGCAACCAGCACGTAGGAACGCTTTTCTTTTTTGGCAAGCGCAATCGCCTTCTTCAGGTCCGGATGAGGTTCCTCATGATGCAGGCCGGCAGATTTGCTGCCGGTGTCGGGCGGAGCCTCTACGTTCACATACACCGCATTCGGCGATTTGCCCGTCCAGATACCGTCCGCCCCGTCACAATTGGAGTCGACGCCATCGATATCCGGCAGATCTTCAAAGGTACAAAAGCAACCCGCCGCGTAGTCGTCGTCCTTCGCGAAATAACCATCCGCGCAGGCCTGCTCATCGACCTCACACCTTTGCTCGCTCGTACACACCGCCGCGTAGTTTTTCGCAGAATCAGCACCGCAATGACTGTCTTGCAGACACTCCACACACACACCGGCCGCTTCATCACAAACAGGCGTTTCTCCCGAACAGCTCTCGGTGCACTTGCTGACAATATCGGCGTCGGTCTGGATATCCGCATCCGCCCCATCAAAAAGATCCGGAGCGACAATTTCCGAAAAACAACCGCTCATGAACCACAGTGCCAAAACCGCAAGAACCAAATAACAACGCCCTTCACCAGCCTTTCTACGCATACAACCAACCTCTATATTCGGCTTTCTGAAAACTCGCTCAATAACTCGCTTAACAGTTCCTGTTTACAAGAATATTATAGTCCTACTGACACGTGAACACAAAATTCAACATGGTTTTGACACAAAAAGGCCACTGTCTGCGGCCCTGTCCGAGAGAAATCCGCGCAAACCATTTATTTTTGCCAGGTAAAACCTGCCCGCCAGCCCACACGGCACGCTTCACGTAGACGCGTTTGATAGCGCGCCAAGACTGCGCCGGTTTATCGAAGGTCAGCTCGGCCAGGGTGATTGGGCCAGCGTGCGGCCCTGGTCGAAAGATTTAATGATGCATCATCGCGGGATTGTGCGCCGAGCCGGTGCGACTCTGCCAGGTGGCCGCGTCCACAACATCTTGCCGATAGGTCGCATGACAACTCGTGCACGATTGCAAGGTGTCAGCCGTCGCCCGCCGCGACACCGTCCCAATCCTCCCGCGCCAGCGCGAGCCTTGAGGCTGCAAACCGACCACCGCAGCCATCGCTTCTCACCACTGACAATCCGAGAAGCCTCCAAACGACTCTAAAATCTGGTGCCGGCAGCTTGGCCGACACCAGGAATCCATCTTCTCTCCAAAACTCACATCTTCTGATTGAGCTTTTTGAGTTCGTCATGAATCTGGAAGATGACGATCATCATCTCAGAGAACACCCGCAACAAAACGACATAAAGAATCATCACGAAAAAACCAACCACGCCTAACAACAGCCCTTGCTGAATTCCCTGCGTGGCAAACGTGAAGATCGTCCCGCCAAAATAGAACACGACCTGCAAAACGATCGACAGATAAAAAAAGAATTTGATCAGCGTGTGCGCCATAAACGTGCGAAACAACAAAAAATCTTTCATCTCCACCTCTCCCGAAGTAAAACAACATGTAAAATAACGTTGAACTGGCACTCTAAGTCGGCACAGTACAGACTGTCAACGTCGCCCGACCCGGCCTGGATAAACCCGCATCAGTACTCACATGCCCCCAAAACACCGGAGCACCCCATGTCCCGTAAATCCGTTCTCCCCCTTTTATTTGTTCTATTCGCAGCAACCACCGTCGGCTGTAGCGATGACAATGAAAAACAATGCACCTTGATAGGCTGCGAAAACGGCATCAACCTGAACATCGAAGACGCTGACGGCAAACCAGTCAACGCTTTCAAAGGCAAGATAACACTCGCTGACAAGGTCGTTGAAATCGACTGCGGAACCGCTGCCAACGGCCACGGCCCAGAGTATTCATGCAATCAAAACCAGGTATTTTTGCGCGCAACCGATGCCACGGAATTCAGCGTCGATATCTACTCAGTCGCTGATCCAACCTTCGGATATATCGGTGACCTCAAAGTGACCTACGAACCGCTCTACCCCAACGGCGAAGAGTGCGGCGAAGTCTGTAAACAGGCCACCAAAACCTCAGCCTTCAACACATCTCTGTAGCACGTCCGCATTGTCGTCAGAGGCGGCCCCCAGTCGCTTGCGACTGGGTGAGCAAAGCCTGAGAAGCTAGAACGATCTTCTCGAGTCCGAGCGGCCCCCGCTGCGCTTGCGCACGGGTGAGCAAAGCCTGGATGGCTAGCACGCCGGAAACCACGTCTCAGCGAAGGGAGCGGGCGTGTTTGGTGCGGGTGTTCGCGGTTTGACGAGGTTGTTTAGCCATCCAGGCTTTGCTCACCCACGGATAAATCCGCGGGGGCCGCCGACCTAGAACCGAACGTGCTAGCTCTCCAGGCTTTGCTCACCCGCGGATAAATCCACGGGGGCCGCCGGCTGAGAACCGAACGTGCCAGGTGTACAGAAGATGTGTTGAAGGCTGAGACCAAAACCTTAGTAATGGTACCCGTGGCAATACGTGAAAACCTGTAAGAATTTCCACATCCACATCTCACAACCGCCAATAAACCTGCAGTTGCTGAATGAAAGAAGTATCGCTCACGCGCGGATAATCGTCCGGAATACCTGTGCGGTCGTAGAGCAAAAGACCGCCCGCCAGACCAAAACCCCAGAGAATCGGCACCTCCAGCTCAACACCCGTGATCCCCGCCCACTCATAGCCCGAAACGCCCTTCACCGTGCGCACCAAATAACGCGAGCTAAACGCGTGCACCTGAAACCAGCTCGGTTTGCTCAAGACCAGCGTCGCGCGGCCAAATAACCCGGAACCAAGGTTATACGGCCGCCCGACGTCCTCGGCATAAGGCAAGTCGAAGCCGCCGAGCGCAATGATCTGGAGGTCGAGTTGACCGAGCAGATTCATCGACCACAAACCCAACTCAAAGCGCCCAAGCCCCGTCGCGCCTACGGCTGACGTGCCCACACCAAAAACCGGCGACTCATGAAAATCATAGTGCATCGACGGCCCCCACGCGCAGTCATTACCGTCGCCACACCCAAATCCCCAGCGCGCAAGCAATCCGGTAATATCGAAATCTGCAGTGTTATAATCCGCATGCAGATAATTCACGCGCAGCATCATCCTGAACCAATCAAACGGCGCAAATGACTCGCCATCATCCTCAAAACTGCCGTAGGCCACCCGCACATCCGCGCTGAAGTTGCGCGCACTATCTCGGGTCTCGGTATCACGATAATTTTCAATGCCACCGGCAAAACGAAGCGCCACCGGCTGCGTCGGCCCCCTCTGCCCCGCCGCACAATCACGCGTCGCATCGCCCGACACCAACCGCGTCACCCCAAAAACCGGACTCACAACCAGTGCGCCACCCTCCCTGGCCCCACGCTCCACACCGCAACTTGAGGCGTCCAAAAACGCCGACGACAACCGAAACAGAACCTCACCAAACGCCACACCGCCAACCGTCGTCGTAATCAAATCATTATACGACGGCCGCGAATTCTCCATAAACATCTCCCACTGCAAACTCCCAAGCGCGACGTACGGAATCGATCCCCAGAACCCAAAACCAACCGCCCGCGCACCCGCATGATATAGCCCGCCCTGATAAGGATGCCCCAGCTGATTCGTCACAAAGTCGTCGAAGTCCCACACAAATCCCTGCGCGAAATTATCGCCGACCGTCGACAGATTGATGTACGCATAATCCTTTTTTAACACGTAGCGTAAGCCCACCCACATGATCCCGTTCACCAACAGCAGATTCGCCACCGGTTTGAGATAATCCCAACCCTCCGGCGTCTGCATCGCCGGCGGCCGCGCAAGCTGCACCGCATCATCCGCCGCCAACGGCTCCATCGGCGCCTGCGCCCACGCTGTTGCTGAAAAAGGCGACGGAAAAACCGACGACATTATCATACCCCACAGCACCAACATGACCGTCCATCTGCGCAGCATAGACACCGCCTCAAAGCCAATACTTGTTAGAAAGCATCTATAAATAAGCTCTGCATCCGCCAATGCCAGCCCTACTCACACAATCCAGCGCTCCTCAAAAAGCCAAAAACTGAACACAAAACCACTATTGATACCCAAAATCGAGCGCTCACCGCTCGATTTTCGCGTTTTTCCACACACATCGAGCGCCCACTGCTCTAATCGTTTGATTTTATCCAGGCCATCGCGCGCCCACCGCTCGATTTTCGTGTTTTTCCCCACACATCGAGCATCCACTGCTCCAATCGTTTGATTTTATCCAGACTATCGAGCGCTTCGCGCACGGATGTTCGGTATTTGCACGGATTTAGAGATTGGGATTGGGCGCAAAAAAAACCGCCATTCACAACTCCAGAGCTGGGTGTGAAAGGCGGCTTTTTAGTTTGCCAAAAGGTTACGTCAAAAGGTTACTGATTTTCGAATAAGTTCCCGGCTCGCCAATTATAGCTCCCGTGAGTTTGTCGAAGATTCCCCCCGCTAATCGAGGATCTATCCCCTACAGCTGTATTGTTTTGGCCACCGCTAACAGAGGCATAACTACCATTAGTTCTATTTCCGTTCCCCCCACTGATCGAGCTATAATTGCCAAAAGCCACATGTGTAGAGCCGCCGCTGATCGAAGAAATCTGGCCTGAAGCTACGTTGCCTGTTCCGCCGCTTACCGAGGACATATAGCCTGATGCTGTGTTGTCTTGACCACCGCTGACAGAAGAATATTGCCCCGAAGCTGTGTTACCTGTTCCGCCACCGACCCAAGTATACGAATTTGAAGCTTTATTACCTGTCCCGCCAGTGACGCTCGAATAATCACCATCAATAGTATTTTGGTATCCGACGACCAAACCCCCATAACTCGGATAATTATGCCGTGTACCGATTATTATATTATGCGAGCCACTTTTGTCCGTACCCGTGCTTCGAGCCTCATCATAGCCCACAATCAGATTTCCTAAACCGTTGATCGTACCCCCAGTAGACCCCGTACCACTACGCACATGCACGTTAACGCCCGTGAAAGTCACAGCCAGCTTACCGTTAATAGTCTCGCGCTTCATATTCTGCGTAAGTGTCTCCAGAACGGTGATCTTCCCACCATTCGTCGCAATGGCTGAAGTATTCGTCGTTATCTTCCCGGTATTCGTCGCAATGGCTGAAGTATTCGTCGTTATCTTCCCACCATTCGTCGCGATTGCAGCCGTATTCGTCGTTATCTTCCCACCATTCGTCGCGATCGCAGCCGTATTCGTCGCTATCTTGCCAGCGTTCGTCGCAATGCCAGCAGTGTTCGTGTTGATCTTCCCCGTATTCGCCGCAATCGTCGTCGCATGGCTTCCCGACGCCGTTTCAAGCGCCGCGACACGTGCGCGAAGTGCGGCCAGCTCATCCAAAGCAGCCTGGATGTTGGTGGCGGTCAGTCCGGAAACGCCGTTGTCATAAGCAATATCCGCTGCGGAAGCGGCGCCGCCGGACTGCGCAGACGCGATGATTTCGGCGGAGGTTTTGCCCTCAAGTTTGCTGGCGTTGTCGGCCGAGTTGGCGCGCAACGCATACGGGACCGACTCGATGGGCGTGCGTGGACTGAGCGCCTCGCCGTTGATGCTCACTTCAAGCCAGTACGATTTCCCATCGAAAACGTTGGTGAGCGGCGAGGTGGCGCCGAGCTGAACTGAAAAGCTGCCGTTGTTGACGTCGATGGTCGCCATGGACTCATTCCACGCCTTGGTGCCGCCGGTTTCGGCATCAAAAATCTGAAAAGACGCCTCGACGGTCGCGTTGACGGGTTGGCCGGCGGCGTCGTTGAGCGCGCCGTGATAAGTCATGGTCGCGGGAACGGCCGCGGCGGCGTTCAGCGAAAAAACAAGACATAAGAATACGGCGAAAACGAAGGTGATATTTTTTGTGAAATTCATAATGATTCCCCTAAATCCAATGCAAATTATAACTGCAGTTTTATGAATGATTTACGCTTTCGTTTACGGCGACGTCTGGCTGATCACTGGCGTAATCGTTAGCGAAAAGTTCGCGCTGGAGCTCGTTCGCCCCGACGTCCCCGGACTCAAACGCCCCGACAAAGTATAGCCATTGCTCATCGACAATCCCCCGGTTGGAGCCAGTTCCCCGCGAAGCTGAAAACCCGCGCCTGGACTCGCATCCGGCCGATCCGTTGCATCTGGACTGTCGGTGGTATCAGTCTGATCGACTGCGTCAGAACCTCCTCCCGGCCCCGCATCCTCGCCCGGAACACTTCCCCCCACATCATCACCGTTTTCCCTGAATTCAGGATTGTCCGAGCACCCTGAAATGGCGAAAAACAGCACAATACAAAGCCCCCAAAACGGCGGACCACGTCTCGTTCTACTCATAAACTCCTCCTGTAAATGAGACCCGGCCACCCCATTAGAATACAGGCCGGGCTATCGACAACGGTTGTTGCTTTACAAATATACTTTGGACAGCGGCAAGTTAGCCCAACGAAGAATAACGCGCAAGCGCTTTACGACGCGATTTGCACGTCCGTTCTCAATTTTTATGCTACGACATCTTTGTGGAATAAATCCCCGGTAGTATTTGTCTGATAACTGATGCAAGAATATTACCCAATGCGCATATAGTAAATCCACCCCAAACACCGAGAGATGCCTCATGCAAATTAAAGCGTTTTACGACGAGCGAACTTCGACATTGTCCTACGTCGTCTACGACTCGGATACCCGCGATGCGGTCGTCATCGACCCGGTTCTTGACTACGAGCCAAAGTCCTCAAAAACCTGGACAGAATCTGCCGACGCAGTCATTGACTTCGTGAAGAAAAACGACCTGACCTTGCATTATATCCTCGAAACCCACGCGCACGCCGACCATTTATCCGGCTCCCAGATCGTGCAGCAGGCGTTTCCTGACGCCAAAATCGGTGTCGGCGAACGCATTACCGAGGTACAAAAAGTATTTAAGGATGTCTTTGATTTACCTGCGGATTTCCCCACCGACG
>JBEBSM010000199.1:0-7315 GCA_040394315.1 Lujinxingia vulgaris | reverse complement strand
AACGGCCCACCAGCGAAAAATTGTCCCACCGCTCAGCCCACAAACGGCCCACCAGTGAAAAATTGTCCCACCGCCCAGGGCCGCCACTCAAACCACGACCAAATCATCGCCAATTACCGCCACCAAATCGCCTAAAAACCCCTCCACGAAAAACGCACCGCCCCGGGCGAACCCACTCCATCCCCAACATCCATGCGCCTCTCCCCACCCCGCACCCTAGATCCCTTCCCCCTAGATCCCTTCCCCCAAAGCACCCCGATTATTCAAGAAATAAAAAAAGCTGCGCCAGCAGCCCCCAAAAAAAGGCTGCGCCAGCAGCCCCCCAAAAAAAGCTGCGCCAGCAGCCCCAAAAACCCCAACGCACCGCGGCGAGGCATAAATCGCACGAGCGCAAAGCCGGACCCGCAGGGACAGGCCTCAAGGCCGTCCCGAGGAGTCCGGCAAAGCGATCGTCGATTTAGGTCCGCCGCCCATCACCCCACCATTTTTTTACTTGAGAAGCATTCCACACGACTGGAGCGGGCGGCAGAGTATTCAAGAAATAATTACCATAGCGCGCATGAGCCAGGCGAGAATCCAAAATCGCCACGATCCCACGATCGCTACGCGAGCGGATCAATCGCCCAAATCCCTGCTTCAAAGTCAGTGCGGCCATCGGAACCGACAAACTCATAAACGAGTTCACGCCGTTGGCTTCCAGATGATCTAGCCGCGCTTTGGTAAGCGGATCCGACGGGTTTCCAAAAGGCAGCTTGTCGATAATTACCAGACTGAGCTGATCACCCTCGACGTCAATCCCCTCCCAAAACGAGCTGGTCGCAAACAAGATCGAGCCAGGCTTTGCGCGAAACTCTTCCAGCAATTCACTGCGCGATTTATCACCCTGCTTCAGCACCGGATACGTTTCCCGCAACTTCGGCGCAAGGTCGTCGTACACTGTATTTAGATTCGAATAACTCGTGAACAACACAAACGCGCGGCCTTCCGTGATGCTTACAAGATACTCAACGATCGTCGCGACGTTCTTACAAAAATCCGGATCGTTCGGTGCCGGCAGTCGATTCGGCACATAAACGACGCACTGTTCCTCGTAGTTAAAGACCGGCGACAAGATAACTTCATCGACCTCGAATTTCGGTTTGCTCCCCATGTACATACCCATGCGGCGCTTGAAAAACTCGAGATTTCCGCCCGTTGCAAGCGTTGCCGACGTAAAAACCAGACTTTCATGACTATCGAGCAGTTTATCGCGCAGCAAAAAACCTAAATCGATCGGCGCCGCCTGCAAAAACACGCCATGATCGCGCACGTCCCCATAATAGGCATAACGCGGATCTTCGCTTTCGAGCACGAAATCAAACTCACGTTTGAGCTCATCAAACCGCCCGAGCAAGCGATCTTTCACCTCACCAAGATCTGCAATATAGGCCAGCGCGCTACGCGCTTCGCTCAGCGCAGATTTCAGCTCGATAGCCGCAATATCAATCAGTTCTTTTCGATCGCCTTCCAGGAAAACATCACGCGTATAACGCCCGGTTTTAATCCCACGTGCCATCACCGTAAAAAACGCGTGCGCCTGCTGCGTAAGCGTACTCAACGCACTATTTAACGTACCGTTCGAAATCTCTTCGGTCTCAAGCACACGATCGATCTCATTGGTCAATTCCGTAAACTGAAACGTCGACGTATTCATCCCAAAATATTCGGTCGCGATATCTTCCAGATGATGCGCTTCGTCAAACACGACGGCATCATAATCACCCAGAAGCTCACCATGACCGCGGTCCCGAATCGCCAGATCTGCAAAAAACAGATGATGATTCACGACGATCAAGTCCGCCTCACGCGCCTGCTCACGCACACGCATCACATGGCATTCCTCATAAAACGGACACCGCGTCCCCATGCACGCATCCGCCCCGACCGACAGCTCATGCCAGGCCGCGTAATTATCCGGCAGCCCCGGAATCTCTGCACGATCCCCAGTTTTTGTGCTGTACGCCCACTCAACAATCGTTGACCAATGACGTTTTTCATCGCGCGAGCGAAACATCGGTTCCTGCGCCATCTCCGAAAACCGCAGCTTGCACAGGTAATTTTTGCGCCCTTTCAACAAAACCGCATTGAACTTCTTAGGCAGATGTTTCGCCAGAAACGGAATATCCTTATAGAATACGTGCTCCTGCAACGCCTTGGGCCCCGTGCTGACAACGACCCGCTTGCCACTCAAACGCGCCGGGATCAAATACGCCAGCGTCTTACCGGTACCCGTCGCCGCCTCAACGATCAACGGACGCTTCTCGCTGAAAACCTTCTCAACACGGTTCGCCATTTCTAGCTGCTGCGGCCGATATTCGTACTTCTCAAGCTGCTGACTGAGTAATCCGCCCGGGCCGAGAATACTGTCCATGGAATTTGTCATGATAGGTTAATCCGCCGCTTCCGGCACACTCATATAAAGAGCACGCAAGGGATCGGCTTCATCGCCGTAGATATACGCCGGTCCAAGACCAATCGGCGCTTCTTCCGCCGCACCAGAAAGAGATCCAAACGCGTTATTTCCACCGCTACGCCCACGCCAACCACTTGTATCGGCCGCCTGCGCAGCTTCCCATTGCGCCTGCAATAGCAGCAATTGATCAAGACTTTCTGGCAGGCGATCTGCAAACGCAAAAAGCACATGCCCCGTCACCGTCGCGTCATGCGTTGCGCGGTGAGCTTCCTCAAGCGGAATGCCCAACAGCTTCGAAATCGCGCCCAGGTTCTTGCGTGGATGATTCTTAAAAAACTGTCGCGCAAAGATCAGCGGATCGAGCGTCGGCGCATCATCCGGCCATCCAAGCCCGCAGCGCTCCAGCTCATTACGCATAAAACTGCGGTCGAAACTCAGGTTGTACGCAACAATTCCCACACCCTCAAGACGCTTCAACATCTCCGGCGCAAGCTCCGCAAACGTCGGTTTTCCCGCCACATCCGCATCGGTAATGCCCGTAATCCGCGTAGAATCCGCAGGAATCGGACGCTCCGGATTGATCAATTCACCGTACGTTTCAACGACCTGCCCGCCCTCAAAACGAATGATGCCGACCTCGATCACACGATCTTCCACCGGATCAAGACCGGTCGTCTCAACGTCGATCACTGCCAACGGCAAATCTTTCCATAATTTGGGCCAGCTTGTCACAATGTACTCCTTACATTTCGTTCATTTTCATCAATTTCAGCGTATTTTTCAGCACGCCGCGCATCCTGACATACTGATTGAATGTTCACAACACGACAAACTGAGCACACCCGGTTCAATAGCAAACGCAACCGCAAATTTACTATTCGGCCGCGCCCTCATCCTTTTTTTGATTGCGCGCAAATCGATCTTCCAACCGCATATGCATGTATCCATCCAATGTTTTCGGATCATCAAACAGCGCGCATCCCACAAGCTCGATCCAGGTCACCGGACCGCCGCCGCTCTTCGTTCGCAACGGAAAATCGCGCCGTGGCCACACAACATTGGTCGAATTCGGAATGTAGATTCGATCTTCCGGCTTCAATTGCGCTTTAAAATTCAGATTCTTAGGTCCGCCACCGCCATAAAACGCCGTCATATCTGCCACAACCAGACAACTTTCGTCTGAAATGTTCAAAAACGCGTGCGAATCCTTCGCAGTCACCTGATAGGTATCGACCACCTTTCCAGCCACGTCGAGTATTTTAACTTCGGACGTGCCCCCGATGATCTCCACAACCTGTGCGTTTTGAGCGAGAACCTCAACCGGCGCACGTCCATCCACCGAAATCTGGCGTTCCTCGTCACTAAAATTCAGCACATACAACTCGCCCTTTCCGTACAATATCGACCGGTAACCAAACCATCCCGTGCCGATAAAGTGTCCGATCGAGCCGAGCAACACCGTGACAACCAACACGATGACGCCAACGATCAGTACTTTTGTCCACTTGTTTCCAGATTCAGAAAAGTCATCGAGCGAATCAAATTCGGACATAATACGTGCCAACCTTGTTGAAATTTATGAAGAACGCAAACCCTGACCTGCCACAAAAAAACAATCCCGGCCGGGCGGCGGCGAGCATGCCACAGAGCGAAGTGATTTCAAAGTGGGCGCTGGAGATGCGCAGTGCGACGAAATAAACACGCGTGCCAATAGACTTATGCCTGTTTGTTCACCTATACTACGGCCATGAAATTGTCCGAAGAAACGGGCGTAGAACCCATCCCAAAAACATCCCAGAACGATACCCAATCCCAGCCACGACGTGCATCTTTGCCACGATTCGTTCAGGCGTTCTACACCCTCGTCCTGACGATCATTCTCGTATTTACACTGTCGTACGCAGTCCGCACACAGGCCGTTATCGGCCACTTCGTCGCACCCAAACTCCAGCAAATCGCCGTCCAAAACCAACTCGCCATCGAAATCGGCGCAATCGTTCCCGACGGCTGGTCTGGAATCCGAATCGAGCGCATCGTCGCACACCGCACCCACGCTCGCGGCGACGCACTGGCTCGCTTGCAGTCCATTCGACTCACTCCTTCGATCTCCGATCTCCTTCGCGGAAAACTCAAATTCTCCGCCATCGCCCTCGAAAACGGCGAAATCTGGATCGAAGGCACCCAAAAAACCTCCAAAACACCTTCCGACACCACAAACAACGCCGCGCAAACCGATTCGATCGCACAGATCCGCCAACAACTCGGCAACCATCTGGTCGATGGCGCACGGATTTCCGCCAGCGATCTTCGCTTCAACGCACGTTATCTACCCAGAATCGCCCCGATCGTCGGCGTCGAAATTGACACATTTTCAGCCATCTGGAGCACGACCGACGCAATCTCTTCCCTGACAACGTCCGGAATTTTGCCCGATAACCTTCCTTTTCAGGCAACCTATTCATCCGTCAAAAACCCGGCCGCTAGAAACACACGTCAGTTCACGTTTCACGCCCCCGATCTGAACGTCGGAAAATACCTGGTCCAAGAACTTCCCGTAAACCTGCGTATCGACGGCCTGCGCTGGTGCGAAGCCTGCCAGACACCCGGCCTCGAACTCGAAAACCTGGCCGTGCGCCTGGAGAACACCCCACTCGAAACGATCTTTTTTGCACCTTCGATGCACATCGATCTCAACGCCAGCAAGCTCGTCCAAGAACGAAAAATCCGCGCAAGTTCCGCCGACGCCCAACTCATCGTCGGCCAGTCCCCGCGCCACCTGATTGCCATCGAACAAGTCGTTTTCGAGTACGCGCCAGACCGACTACTAACTGGACAAGTTCGCCTACAAGACTCCGCCGGCGGATGGCTCAACGCCCAGGCCAGGTGGAGTTTCCTCAATGATGACGTTGAGTTGGATGTACAATTCGAAGACTTCGCACTCCACAACGCGCATGGCGTTGTCTCGTCGGTTTCCCCGCTTCACCGCGCGATCGCAAACGGCCGCGTACACAGTATTCTCGATTTACGACTGGGTTTATTAACCAGCGAAATCCGCACAGATTTGCGCGACACGATGGTTTATCTACCCTTTTTAGCCGTCGACCGACTCGGTTTTGAGCGCGTCAATCTGCAGATGGACACCCTGGTCGACATCAAATCCAAAAACATCAGTATAACAGGCGGCCAGGTTCGTTTTGGAAGCGTTGAGCCCATCAACTTTCGCGCACAGGTCGTTTCAACCGACCCCGGCTGGACGTTTTTAGCACACGTAAACGGCCAGAACCTCCAGTCCCTCGTCTTACTCGACAGCCTGCCTGCCGCACTCACCGGCGTCTTGCGCGACGCGCGCATCGGCGGCGAGTTCGATTTTTCACTGCACACCGCCGGACACACGGTTTATCCCGACAGTCTGATTTTAGAAACGCTTTTTGACGGCGACGTCGAAGTCTTGCGCGACGGCCGCTACATCGACGTCCGCGTATTAAAAGGCGACGGACAGCCCACAACCGACACCTCCGGCCACAGTATTCGCACCGTCGATCCCGCGTCCTGGGTAAATTTCGACGACCTGCCACCGCACGTTCCTTTTGCGCTAATTGCCGCCGAAGACGCCACGTTTTTCAAACACGCCGGCCTCGATTGGCCCGGTTTAAGAGCCGCCATGATCCACAACCTGCGCGAGAAAACCTTCGAGCGCGGCGGCTCCACCATCACCCAACAGCTCGCCAAAAATCTCTTTTTGACCCACAACCGCACGCTCTCCAGAAAGCTTCAGGAGGCTTTTCTAACCTGGCGGATCGAATCCGAACTCGAAAAAGAACGCATCCTCGAGCTCTACCTCAATGTTGTAGAATGGGGCCCAAACGTGCACGGAATCCAGCACGCGGCCGAGTATTATTTCCAAACCGACGCCAAAAACCTCTCCGCCGCACAGATGCTCGTGCTCGGCGCGATTTTACCCAACCCTGTCTATTTTGGCGCCGCCCTCAAAACCGGATATTTACCATCCTCTCGCCAGGCAAAATCACTACGCGCACTCACCAACATGCGGTTTTTAGGACATCTCGAATGGCCGCAATACTACCGCGAGCTCGATTCCCTGAACCGCGCCGCCTTGAGCAGCGAAACGGATCAAGCCCAGCCCACAAAGTTCTCGATTTGCGCAGATGACGAAACCGCACCGGAAGGCGCACCCGCCTGCAAAGACGTCGTGAATTACAAGAAAGACATCCCGAAACCGGACGTTTCCGACAACGGTCCTATTCCTCTTTCTCAGTAGGCGACTCGTCGTCAGGCTTTTCAATCGTGACGATTTCTTCTTTTTCCGCAGGCGGCACCGGAAGCGTTGCCATGAGCTGAGAATCGCGAATCTGCTCTAATTTCCTGCGGATCCCCTCCTGCAATTCTTGATGCCACGGAACGCCCGCGTGTTCATTCCGCTCAAGCTCGGCGATGACCTGCGCACCGAGCAAGACGATGACGGACGCAACTTCCATCGTCAAAAGCACGATGATTACGGTCGCAAGCGAGCCGTAGACGACGTTGACCAGCGAGATATTGCTGAAATACCACACCAGGAAATAGCGCACGATCTCCCACAAAATCGTTGCCGTCAAACCGCCCAGCAGCGCGCGATGAAGCCGCACACGAATCGCAGGCATGATTTCATAAAACGCCGTGAACAACAGCGTCAGCCCCACAAATCCGAATACGTGCAAGAGCGCAGCCGATGCCCAGTCCAGCGAAATATCCATCTGCGTCAACGGTATCCGATACGCATCCTCGGGCAACGCATTGATCACCGCCGTCATAACCGTGACCGCCATCACTCCCAGACCTATCACGGCCCTAAAGAAAAACGGC
>JBEBSM010000198.1:0-7334 GCA_040394315.1 Lujinxingia vulgaris | reverse complement strand
CTTGCCATCACACCCCCCAACCAACAGCCCCAACACCACCACCAAAACCTTCCAATCCTTCATCACTCCACTCCACCGATTAAACCGCACCACCCACCCTTGTTTATCCTTTGCTTTTCCTTTGCCTTTCCTTCGCGGCAATTCGCGCCTTCGCGTCTTCGCGTGCGCCTTTTGCCTTTGCCCTTCCGTTTCAAACCACCAACCCTATTTAATTTCCAAATCTACCCACACCAAATGATGGTCCGACGCACGCGTCCACTCATACTCCACCGAATCCAACTTCGGCCAAAAAACTCCACTCCCCACAACCTCCATATTCGAGCTCGGCAGCGCATAATCCACCCGCAAATTCCCAACCCGCCCATCACTGAAATCCGCCGTATCAAGCTTCGGATCTCCCTTATGTTTCGTATTCATCATCCCATCCTTCGCCCCCTTCTCAACCGCACCCTCACTCGCTGGCAACGGATCCGTCACACGCTCACTCGCCACCAATTTCGTCGCCGCCCCGAACACCGAACTATCGACCGGATCTGTATTCAAATCACCCACGATCACAAACTTCGCATCCACCGCAAGCCCACCACTTTTCCCCGCATCGTCTTTGATATACGCGCTCTTCGAAGCGTCAGTCGCAATATAATCCAACCACAACCGCACCTCGTCATTATTACGACGCACATTGCGCTGCTCCGCACCATCAAACGCCGGCGGCGTCGGATGCGCAGCCAGAATATGCACCGTGTGCCCATCCACATCGACCGGCATATCCACATGGTTTTTCGACGAAAGCCTGAAACCACCCCGAATATCTTCCGAATACCAGTCCGTCGGCAACAAATTATCCGGCATATCGCTCCACAAAAACTTCTGGAACGACCGCGATTCTTCCGGTTTCAACGGATATTTCGACAAAATCACAAACGAATACTGTCCCTCAAACGTCCCAAATCCAAACGCGTCATCCCCATACGACTGCGTCCCCGGCTCCGACACAACACCGTCCTTTTGATTCAGATCAAACCCCGAATGCACACCCGTATTCGACGGCGCTACATAAGCATACGGATACTCAATCCCCTCCAGCCCCTCGCCCTGACTCACCGCCAGAAACTTCGCCCGAAAAGCATCCGCCGACTTCCCACTCGCGTCATAATCAAACTCGTTCACCAACAAAACATCCGGCCGCACCGTCTGCACAATCTTCGCAACCGCCTTGATCTGCGCACTCGTCCCCGCCTCTAATTCTGCCAGCAACTCCCCGGCCTTTGGCCGAAACATCGACGCATTAAACGTCGCAACCCGAAGCTCCACCCCGGCCTCAGACTCATCCACATCCGTTTCAACATTCTGCTCGGCGTCCGCTCCCACATCCATCTCAACCGCCACATCCTTCTCCTGCGAACCCGCCCCCGACCCGCTCCCACAAGCTGCCACCGAAAAACTCGCCAAAATCCCAACCAACGCCACCTGCAAAATCGGTTTCATAATCTCTTCACACTCTAATAGTTTCGTTATGTCGCCCAAACTCAAACCTGAGCTGTGTTATCACGAATTCCCCCAGTCCGCCCTCCCCAACTCAACCAGCAAAAAAAGCCACAAAATCCGCACCAACACTAGCCCGCTCCCCTCTCTGAGACGGTCACTTTACCACCCAACATCTGCCTTTAACCGTACCCACAAACGCACGCACCGTGGAGCCGGACGAAGTCCGTGCGTAGCGCGCTTCTGTTTTAGCCCCACGAGAATCGTGGGGTCAGGACGTTTCACAACACCCAATACCTATCCCCACCCCGCGAAATCACCCACCGTTTCTTTGACTGCACCACGACAAACCCCGCACCAACACTAGCCCGCTCCCTTCTCTGAGACGGTCCCCAACCCCACAAGATGGAAAGTTTGTCACACCACACACGACTGAAACGCCACAAAATGGAACATTTGTCACACCACGACCGACTGCAACGCCACAAAATGGAAAACTTGTCACACCACGACTAGCCGCAACGCCAGCGGATGGAAAATTTGTCACACCACGACCGGCTGCAACGCCAGCGCATGGAAACTTTGTCACACCACGACTGACTGAAACGCCAGCGGATGGAAAATTTGTCACACCACGACTCCAAAATTTCCCTTCAGCGCCCTTCACCAAGTTTACGGATCAAGGTTCGCCGCGTGATTCCTAATCGCCGAGCGGTTTCGACCCGGTTGCCGTTGCAGGCATGCAGAACGCGCGCGATATACTCACTTTCCACGTCAGCTATCGTTAGTTGCCGCACGACGGCGCGATCCAAAAAATCATGTTCCGGCGGAGCAACAAACGCGCTCACGGTCAGATCCACCAGACCAAGGCGGGTGCTCGAAGCGTTGGCCAACGCAACCGCGCGCTCGATGACGCCCGCAAGTTCACGAACATTGCCCGGCCACGAATTGCTCAGGAGCCACTGCATCGCATCGGGCGAGATGTCCATCAGCGGGTGCCCCAGCCGATTGCAATACTGCTGCACAAACAACCTCGCCAGCGCCGGGATATCATCACTTCGCTCACAGAGTGCTGGCATTTCCAGGCGAATCGTCGTGAGCTGCGTATACAAATCCGCGCGAAGCTGTCGCGTGCGCAGCGCTTCTTCCGGCCCATGATCGGTCGCGGTAATAAGACGAACATCGATGGGAATTTCGTTATCAGAACCTGTTACGCGAACACTTCCACGCTCCAAAACCTGCAAAAACCGGGGCTGAAGTTCCAACGGAAGTTGCGTGATATCTTGCATGAACAACGTGCCCGTATCTGCTTGTTCAAACACCCCAACAGCACCACCGTCGCCCGTTCCAAAAAGCTCCTGCCCCACGACGCCCGCCGCCCGCGAAACCGGCCGATAGCACACAAATGCACGACGCCCACGAGCACTACGCGCGTGCAAATATTCGCCCAACGTGGATTTACCACTGCCGCGCCCACCGGTAATCATCACCGGAGACTGCAAGCGCGCCGCCCGCTCGACTTGATCCAGCAATGCACGCATCGCCTCACTGTGCGCAATCCACGCGACGCCACCTTCCACACCAACCACCGGACCCGACGCTTTTGTAACCGCAATCTCATTCATCAAAACTCTCCAAAATGGGAAGACATTTTCGACCGGTACTCACAAACAGTATTCATGTCCGGACAGTATCGCCAAAAATCCCAATCCACGGAAGAGCCTTCTGGATCGCGTTCGCCTTGCTCCCGCCCACGAAAAAACCGCCGAATATATTTTCAAAGAATATATATCCGACGGTTTTTCTAACTTTTATCTGACTTCAACCTTTAACAGGTGATTTCAAACAAACTTACGGGCTTGGTACGGCAGACAATTCGATATCATCAATGGCCCAGATCCCTGCTACGTCCGTTGCACCATGGCCTACCAAGAAAACACTTACTGCGCCGCCACCCATTACCGGCGTATAATTTTGATCTGTCAGGTCCAAACGAATTGGCTCCCATGCGCCAGGCGTAAGCATATAGCTTGCGCCACCCTCCAGCGTAGTACCGCCGTCAAAAGAATAAATTACAGTGAATCGATCCGGCCCGCCGTCAGCACTTATCGACCAGAAATCAAGCGATGTTGCCTCAAAACCTGTTAAATCCGTCGTAAAACCAAAATACGTCAATGCACTTGTGTCAGTTAATGTCGCATCTTGACTCCAATTTTCAGCAATGGGAGCAAAATCCGTTTGTGCTTGATTCGTAGCGGTGTATCCGTAACCACCGTCTTGAGCGTCCGAGCGATTATAAAAGAAACTACCAGCCCCCACGCCAGGCGCGCTGAAAGTACTAATATCATTAAAATCCCACGCAACCACGACGGCCGGAACCGGATCAGTCGGATCAACCGGATCTACAACCGCACCACTACCATGACACACGTCAAAACTCTGAACGTTCGCACCCGTCGTGATCACAACGCGATAACCACCCGTAGCCTGACAAGCATGACCCGGCTCACCCGCAACCAGCGGCGTTACCGTCGTTACCGGCGTTAGGCCGTCCGCTCCATCAGCGCCGTCGGCACCATCTGCGCCGTCTTTTCCATCAGCGCCGTCTGCACCATCTGCGCCGTCTTTTCCATCAACGCCGTTCGTTCCATCAACGCCGTTCGTTCCATCAACGCCGTTCGTGCCATCAACGCCGTTTGCACCGTCGGCACCATCAGCGCCGTCTTGTCCGTCAACGCCGTCTACACCATCAACGCCGTCCACGCCGTCGGCACCCTTTGGACCTTCAGGACCGGCAGGCCCCTGAGCACCGTCAGCACCTGCAGCGCCCGGAGCTGCTTCGCACACAAACTGTGGTTCCTGGCCTTCAACAGCAATCCGAACGCCGCCAAACTCGCAATTCAAGCCGGCTTCTTCGATCGTCACGCCGATTTCAGGAGCCTGACCCGCAGGTCCCATCTGACCGTCTTCGCCACCGCAACCAATCTGACCCAACAACCCGACGACCAACAAAGTAAACAAACCGTATTTCATAATACTCACTCGCATTGATGGCGTTTCACCGAAAGAAACACCGAAACTTCGCCAAAACAGAACGCAGCGTTCTGTCTCAATTTACAATAATTTCAGTTTGTTACGCATATTCCGCTATTCGTCAACTGTCCTCTACATTTCGTGAAAACGAGTCAAATTACGTCAAATGTTTGACTCATTTTCACTCCAAAAACAGAGACGCTCGCAATTCAATTACGGAACAATTTCAACTTTAAGCGTGTAGTTTCCACGGTCCTCGGCACCGGATATCCAGATGCCGTCAACAATAATAAAGCTGGAGATTCCAGCCGCTGCTGTAAAAGTCGTTGTAACAGTTCTACCGCCGCCCTGACCTCTCACGCTCCCGATACATGCTCCGCTAACGCATTCCGTACGCATATAAACGAGTGCATTGTATTTGCCTTCGGGAATCACAGTTACGCGATATTGCGTCGTTACTGTCGGGGAAACGACGTACGCACGATCATGGCCCGAGGTTGTGCTGGATATACAACCAGGCGTATTACGGCCCGGATCATAACTATTGCCTGCCCCAATCGTCGTCTGATCCGTCCACGTCCCACCGGTCGTTACGTCGATCGCTTCCTCACAAGTCTGACCATTGGCGGGCTTGCCATTGCATACCTCAAAGCTTTGAACGTCCGCACCCGTCGTAACGACCACGCGATAACCGCCATCTGCATGACACGCATGCGAACCTTCCCCGCGCACAAGCGGTGTAACCACAATTTCTGGCGTCACACCATCGGTGCCGTCCTGACCATCCGCGCCATCAGCGCCGTCTTGACCATCAGCGCCGTCTTGACCGTCCGCGCCGTCCACACCATCAACACCGTCCGTTCCATTTGCGCCGTCCGTTCCATTTGCGCCGTCCGTTCCATTGGCGCCGTCCGTTCCATTGGCGCCGTCTTGACCGTCTGCACCATCAACGCCATCTTGACCGTCTGCGCCATCAACGCCGTCGGCACCGTCTTCACCCGGAGCACCGTCTTCGCCCGGAGCACCGCCCGTTCCTTCATCGCCCACAGCTGGATCGCACACAAAATGCGCTTCTTGCTCATCCACCGCGATGCGAACACCGCCAAACTCGCAATTTTCTCCCGGCTCTTCCACCGTCACCGAAACCTCAGGAGCCTCAGCCGCCGGTCCCTGTTGACCAACCTCGCCACTGCCACACCCGAGTTGACCCAGTAATCCAACAACCAACAACGTCAACAAACCGTATTTCATGCAACTCTCCAAAAAACTGCAGCGCCGCAAAATCGCGACTGACTTTCAACGATTATCAGGACTCAACAAAATTTCCTTATCTTAGAAATACTTAAGTCAGTCACTTCTGTCTACAGTGTAATAATACACAACTTTACACGCGCGGAATCATTTGTCCGCACCACCAGGTTATGCGAGCGTGCCAACGCGTAGATTTTGGCTTTCAAAATTACATTACTCACCACATTTCCCATGCCGGACCAAATCCCATGAATGACTTTTCCACCCTCATGAACTCCCTCACCAAAACCGCCGAAAACCAATACCAGGCCACCATCACCTCCGACTGGCTCCAGGGCCGCACGGTTTTCGGCGGCACCATCGCAGCACTCGCTTACCGCGCCATGCGACAAGAAGTCAGTGCAGACCGCAGACTCATCACACTCGACGTCTCCTTCATCGGCCCCATCGAGCCAGGTTCGATCAACCTCACCACCCGCATTTTGCGCTCCGGCGGATACGTCACCCACGCCGCTGCCGATATCCTCGACGACGCCGGCGAAACACTCGTCCGCATCAGCGCCGTCTTCGGAAGCCCACGCGATACCAGCAAAATCGTCGTCACACCCGACACCCCACAGCCCTCCATGCCGCGCGAAAAAGGCACCGAATTCCCCTTCATCCCCGGAATGACACCCGAATTCAGCCGCCACTTCGAATACTGGCTCACCGAAGGCGGATTCCCCTACTCCGGCTCCAAAGACGGAACAATCGGCGGATACGTCCGCCACAAAACCCCTCACAATGACCAATTAGAAGCCGCCATCGCCCTGCTCGACGCCTGGCCCCCGGCCGTCATCCCCATGAGCAAAGCCCCATTCCCCGCCAGCACCATCCGCTGGACCTGCCACTTCCTCAACGAAATCCCCGCAGACTTCGACGATTATTTCTGGTTCCGAGACGAAACTCTCTCCGCCCACGCAGGCTACGGAACCACCATCGCCACACTCACTGCCGGCGACAAAATCATCGCCTGGGCCGAACAACTCATCGCCGTTTTCGACAAATAATTCCCGCCCCACAAACACAAAAAAGGCAGGCTTTTCAGCCTGCCTTTTTTTATTCAAACTTCTAACGCACGAGCAAATAGCTTACTCGACCGTCGGCTCTACAGCTTCCGGTGCGTCCACAACCTGAACAACCGCGTTTTCCGCCCGCTCATTGGGAGCAACAGGGAATTCGCCAATGTTCGGCAAAAACCAGATGCACAACACCGTAAAGATGGTGAACGGCAAACTAGCCGCAATCAACTTCAACGGATTCAGGCCTTCATTCGCATCAAAAGTTCCCTTCAAAATGCTATAACCGGCCGGGTTCGGAGCGTTCGCAATAATCGTCATACCACCCCCGGCAACCGCACCCGTCATCAACGCGATCTTCACATCCGGACTCAGATTAGGAACCAACGTCGCCAGATAAGTCAGCGCTGCGTTATCCGTAACCATCGTCAAACCAAACGCACCGAAGAACATCGGAATCTCACCCAATGCACTCAAGATTGGCTCAAGCCACCAGCCCTGCATTCC
>JBEBSM010000197.1:0-7355 GCA_040394315.1 Lujinxingia vulgaris | reverse complement strand
AGGCTCATTTCGTTGGTTGCGACGGTCTGCGGGTTGGAATTGGTGCGCAAAATGAAGAAACTGACGAGGTCGACGTTGGGATTTCGCTTTAAGAGCTGGCGCAGGTAGCGCTGATCCCAGCTCGGGCGGCCAACGACTTGCAGGACGCGGATTTTGTCGCGGATTACTTTTAGAACAAAGTGCTGGACATTATTTTCGAAGAGCGCCTCGCCGGCGTATTCGGGGACATCGACGGTGTAGACTTCTTTGCCGATGCGTTTGGGGACGAATTCGAAGACGACTTTTGTGCGTGTCTGCTCTGGCGCAAATTCGGCGGTTCGAGCCTGGAGGATTTCGCCGTCGCGGCGGAGTGTGACGGGGATGTTGTTCTGGTCGATGCCAATTGCCTGGATTTCGACGTCGATGCTGATGGAGTTGTGCACGAAAGCGAAATCGTCGTGCAAAACGCGGGCGACGGAGACGTCTTTTAGTCCTTCGGCGCTGGCGGCCGCGAGTGTGTTGATGGGGGCGTTCAGGCGTTTGATCGTTTCGAGACTGGCTTCATCTAATGGTTCGCCACGGTGGACTCTGCGGCCGATGGCGCCGGTGTCGATTCCGTCGGATAAGACGATGACGCCGCCAAGATCGCGGCCGTCGAATTGTTCGCGCACAGCGTCGAGTGCAGCGGTGAGGTTGGCGGATTCTTCGGTGGGTTCAAGTGCTTTGAGCGCGGCCAGCGAGGAGCCGCGTAGTTCGTTGCCGTAGGTGAAAAAGCTGAACTGGTGGTCGGGGTTTTCGGCCGTCATCGTCGCTTCGAGTTGTTTAAGTGCGGCGGCGGTGCGGTCGATGCGTCGTTCCTGGCCGTCGTCGACGCGCAGCGACATGGAGCGGCTGGCGTCGAGGACGACGGCGATGTGGTTTTTGACTTTGGAGATGTTTTTTAAGTCGAGCGCGGGCTCAAGCAACAGTAAAACGGCCAGGGCGTAGACGGTGGCGCGCAGTCCGACGAGTGTCCAGCGGCGGTAGCTTTTTAGTGTGCGCAGATCGTAGGCGCTGATGCCTAAAACGAGCAGACCGATGATGACAAGCGCGATGATCCAGGGCGGGCTGAAGTCGCCGAGCCATAAGATGTCGCGTGTGTTGTAATCGCTGAAGTTTATCAATCGACTCTCCAGCGGCGGCGTTTCAGGATGAAGGGGATGTGGACCTGGTCGGCTTTGTAATTGACGGTGAGCGCGTACAAAACAAGGTTGATGCCGAAGCGGTGGGCCATTTCGCGTTGGCGTTCGCCGCCGGGTGTGACGGGTGAATCCCATGCGCCGAAGTTGTCGCGGGCCAGCGCGCCGAGCAGGTCGTTGTGGTTGACGATGACGCTCAAGCGATCTTCTTCAAAAATACCGAGCGTGTCGGGGGCTGTGGCGATGCGGCCGACGGGGCGCTCGATGAGGTAGAATGATTTGTAGACGACGTGGTCGCGTGGGACTTTGGTGAGTTTGCGGTTTGGGAAAATACGCTTGATTTCGCGTTCGATGCTGGTGGCAAAAGGGCCGTCGACGACGCCTTCTGCAGAATCGATGAATAGAAAACCGCCGGCCTGCACAAAAGCGCGGAGTTGGTCGACGGTGGATTGCGGAAGTGGGTCAAATCCACGGTCGCCGGACCAGATAAGAAATGGGTGAACGAATAATTCGGATGAATTTGCGGACACGGCTGGGACGTCGGGGCGAACTTCGACGCTGGTGCGTTTTTCGACTTCTAATAACAGGCGTCGGATCGCATCGGGTCGTGGATTCCAGCTCGGGGAATCGTATTTGAATTGCGCGATTGCAAAACGGTCCTGATCGCCCATCGCAAAGAGTTCGATGGGGAGCGTGGATAATACGCCGAGTGCAGCGAGGGCCGCGCTAGATTTGAAAAACTGACGTCGATTCATAGAGATTCACCTTGAGAACACCATTCACTGGGGACTGCAACCATTCAAAGGTGTCCGAGCATTCCGCAGGCTATCGGAGTGACGGCGGATTAGTCAGCGAGCATGGAGCGAAGTGCGGCCAGGTATTTGGAGTTTTGGGCGTCGCGTTTGTCGGCCAGCGACCGGCTTTGTTCAGCGCCTTCCATTCTAAGCATGGATGCGGGGATTTCGCGTAAAAAGCGGCTGGGTTCACGACTTTCTTTTTTGTCGTAGCGGCTGCGTTCTGCTGCAGTGGTCAAAACCAGGTATTCCTGGGCGCGGGTAATTCCGACGTAGGCCAGGCGGCGTTCTTCGGAGATTCCTTCCTGGGTATCGACGGAGCGTGCGTGTGGTAAATAGCCTTCTTCGACGCCGACCATGAAGACGACCGGGAATTCCAGACCTTTGGAGGAGTGGAAGGTCATGAGTTTGACGCCTTCGCCGGCTTTGTTGTCGTCGGCGGACGCGCGGTCAAGGGTGATGCGGGTGAGGAATTTGTCGAGCGAAGTGCCGCCGGCTTCCTGGTAGCTGACGATGCTGGCTAAAATTCCTTCCATGTTTTCGATGCGCATGCGGGCGATTTTTGGGTTTTTATCGGTGCTCAAAATGTGGTCGACCATGTGCGTTCGTTTGAGCAGTGCGCGGCCGATTTCGGCGAGTGGTTGCTGCGCTGTTTCCGGGTCGTTTTTGGTGAATCGTTCGCGGAATGTGTGGATGACGTCGACAAAATCGATGAGATGTGTGCTGACGGCGTGGCCGATTCCGTGGACAAGACCGGGTTCGAGGGCGATGCGCTCAAGGGCTGCGAAAAAGCTGATTTTTTCGGTGGATGCGTAGACGCTGATGCGCTCCAAAAGCGTTGGGCCGATGCCGCGCGGGGGGACATTGACGATGCGGCGCATGTTGAGTTCGTCGTTGGGATTTACGCAGACCTGGAGGTAGCCGACGAAGTCTTTGACTTCTTTGCGGTCGAAATACTCGGTCGATCCGATGACAGTATAAGGAATGCGAAAGGAGCGCAGGGCTTCTTCAAAAAGTCTGGCCTGTGGATTGACGCGGTAAAGAATGGCGAAGTCGGAGTATTCGAGTTGGAGGTCGAATTTGATGCGCTCAATTTCGGCGGCGACATATTCGGCTTCTTCGCGCTCGCTGGCGCAGCTTACCCAGCGGAGTTTTTCGCCGTCGCCCTTTGCGCTCCAGAGTTTTTTGTCTTTACGGACTTTGTTGTTCGCGATGAGCGTGTTGGCCGCGCCAAGAATACTGTTGGTGGAGCGGTAGTTTTGTTCGAGCGTGATGACTTTGGTGTTGTCGAATTTATGCTCGAATCCAAGGATGTTTTCGGCCACGGCGCCGCGGAAACCGTAAATGCTCTGGTCGTCGTCGCCCACGACGACGATGTTCTGGTGATCTTTGACGATTTCCTGCAGAAACATCAACTGGGTGTGGTTGGTGTCCTGGTATTCGTCGACCATGACGTACTGGAATTTCTTTGCGTATTTCTGGCGGACTTCTTCGCTGGTTTTGAAGATTTCGACGGGCAGGCAGATGAGATCGTCGAAGTCGACGGCGTTCAGGCCGCGTAGTGCGCTCTGGTATTTGCCGAAAATGCGCTGAGCAAAGGGAAGGAGCGGGTCCAGGCGTAGTTCGTGAACACTCTGGGGTTCGGCCAGTGCCATTTTGGCCAGGCTGATGATCGAGAGGATGCGTTTGGGATCGACCATTTTGGGGTCGAGTTTGAGTTCTTTCATCCCTTCGCGGACGATATTGAGCTGGTCGCCGGAATCGAGAATCGTGAAGGGCTTTTTGAAACCGAGCACGTCGATATCGGCGCGCAAGATTTCGGCGCCGAGGCTATGGAAGGTGGACAGGTGCAGTCGGTCGGCCATTTTTTGGCCAACGGTTTTTGCAACGCGTTCCTGCATTTCCTTGGCGGCTTTGTTGGTAAAGCTCATGGCCAAAATGTTGCCGGGCGCGATTCCGTGCTCGAGCAAATAGCCAATGCGCTGGGTGATGACGCGGGTCTTGCCGCTGCCGGCGCCGGCCAGGATCAACAGTGGGCCGCCGATGTGTTGGACGGCCTGGCGTTGCTGGGGATTGAGAAGATGTAGTTGGAGATCCATGAGCACAACAGGGCAGAGGGTTTTCGAGCAGGGTGGGGCAAACGAGAAACTTTATTGCAAATGGCAACGATCAAGCAATGCTGATTGTCGGGTTAACGTCAATCGTGGATGCGTGAAAGGATAGGGGGGCGGGTTGGTAATACTCATTAATAGAACGAGATATCGAGCAAAACGGGTTCGTGATTTCGTTCCGAGGTGGCAGGTCCGAGCTGGTGTTTGGCGTTAAAACCCCAGCATGAAATCTTGTTGTTGTCGTGGACAGCACAGAGATGGTCAGATCCGGCGTAAATCTGGTGGACGTTTGAGAGATAAGGGTTTTCGACGAAGGTGGCTGGCGCCAAGCGCGAGCATGGGTGGTGTATGGCAAACTCCCAGGAAGCAATAATCTGTGTCTTTGCAACCGGGATTGCATGTGGATTCAACGTGCGCGTCGGCGTCGTCGACACCTTCCGAAACATCACGCGTTTGGGTATCGGCGTTTCCCGTGTCGGAAACGTTCGTGTCGTTCTTGGTTTGCGGCAGATTGTCGAATTCTTCCAGGCAACCGAATATGCTGGTTGCGATGAGGATTGCGGAAAGTAAGCTGACGATGCTGCGGTTTTTGGAGTTATGGGAAGGAAATTTCATCGATAACCTTTAGGAACATCTAATAAACAGCCGATTCAGCGTGCGAAGTCACTCACTTGCAATCTCTTCACATCATCTCCTTCCTCGCCTATCAGTGGGCTTGAGTCAATCGCCGAGGTTGATTTCGTGGGGCTCTGGGTGACTGTCGGATGTGTCGTTGCCGGTTTGGTTGAATGAGTTTAGACCCCAGCATGACACCTTGTTGGCGCCATGAACTGCGCAGAGATGAAGTGAACCGGCGGTGATTTGATGAACATCTTTGAGATGTTTGTTTTTTATGAAGATCGTGGATTCATTGACTGGCGAGATTGAAACGCCAAGCTGAGCTGCCGAATTGGTGCCGGCACAGTAGAGCTCGCCGGATTCTAATAGGGCGCAGGTAAATCCGTTGCCAAGGGCTAGTTGTTTGACCGCTTCGAGTGGTGGCGACTGGGTGGTGGGTTTGAACGCATTGTCTTTTTTACCGGTGCCGAGCGCGCCGGAAAGGTTTTGTCCCCAGCATTTTACGGTCTTGTCTGTGAGGATGGCACAAGCGTGTTCTCGGCCGGTGGCGATTGACGTGACCCCTGTTAAATCTTCAACCAGTCCGGGTTTGATTTGCGTGGTTGTTACTGAAGCACGTCCAAGTTGGCCGTGTTGATTGTTGCCCCAGCAGGAGACAGAAGAGTCATTGTTTAAGGAGCAAGAAAAGGTGTCGCCGACCGAAATCTTCGTTGAAGAGCGGTCGAGTTCTGGGATTACGAGCGTTCGCGAGGGTTTATTATTGGTATCAGCTCCGAGCTGGCCGTAAAAATTGTTGCCCCAGCATCTTACAGCCATGAGCGAATTGCTGCGAAAACGTACGCAGCTATGGAACGTCGTCATGGCGAGTTCTTCGATAACTTGTGTGATGCTCGAGCCGTCGATTTTTACGGGAACGACGTCAAAAGGTGTTTCGGCCTGACGGTCAATCGCGGAGTGGTCGCCCCAGCAGTAGACGGTCTTGGCGTCGCTGGCCATGTTACTCTGGGTGAGCGCACAGGATTGCACCGCACCGGCGTAAATCGCCAGCGGCGTCGCTGTGAATTCTACTTCCTGGGGCTGGGCACGCGTTTCAACGTCTTTGGAGTAATCCGACCCCAACTGACCGAGCTTGTTGCTGCCCCAGCACTTTACGGTGTTGTTCAGCATGGCGCAGGAGTGCTCTGATCCCAGGGCAAGTACGGGGGGCGTGTAACATTTGCCTTCGAAGCAATAGTCGTCGCCGGTGCATGTTGTGGTCCCACACGTTGGGTTGGGGTCTTCGGAGACGTCTTCAGTCTTCACATCATCGGTGTCTTCGGTGTCTTCGGTAATGTCTTCGGTCTTTACGCTCTCGGTATCGACGAAGCCGGTGTCGGAGGTTTCGGGTAGGAGGTTGTTAAAATCTTGAAGGCAGCCGACAAGGTTTGTGGTGATGCAAATTGCGAATAAAAAGCTGGAGATACTGCGGGTTTTGGAGGTGGTGGAAAAGGTATTGTGTGGAGCTTTCATCGTCATCCTTTGTACAGCCGGCGGGCCTAATGCTTATAGGGTGATGCGAACAGGTGTGGCAGACGTGGTCAGTAAACTGGACCCTATCTGGTAGAATTCGTTGAATCCCCAGCATGAGAGCTGGTTGTCGTCGTGGACGGCGCAGAGATGGTCGTTTCCGGCGGCGATTTGATGAACATTTTTTAAGTTGGGGTTGAGGACAAAGGTGTTGGAGCTTTGGGGCTTGTTTGGTTCAAGTCCGAGTTGTCCACTGACATTGCTGCCCGAGCAATAGATTTTACCCGTGTCGAGTAGCGCGCAGGTGAATGCCTTGCCAAGGGCTAATTGCTTGACACCGGTGAGTGGGGTTTGCTGGGTAATGGGTTCGTAGATGTTTGTGGTTAGGCCCGTGCCGAGTTGGCCGTTGCGATTCGCTCCCCAGCATTTCATCGTTCTATCGTTAAAGATGGCGCAGGCATGGCTACTTCCGGCTTCAAGAGTGGCAACGTCTTTGAGTGTCGGGACCAATTGTGGAGTTTTGGTTGAGATTCCGGAGGCGGGGCGGTGGCCGAGTTGGCCGTAATCACTGATACCCCAGCAATAGACGTTGTTTTCTATTTCGTGCAATGAGCAAGTAAAATCACTGCCGGTAACGACTTGCGACGCACGGCTGATATTTATTGCAGTAACCGGGGTGGTTGAGTGGGATTTGGGGCCATCGCCATTGCCGAGTTGGCCGTAAAAATTGTTGCCCCAGCATCGGACGCGTCCAACGCTGTTATGAAGGAGTGCACACGTGTGGCTGTTGCTCAACGCAAGCTGGACAGGGGTCGCGGCGTTGGAATCCACATCTCCAATTTTGGGCAGCTTGCTGGGGGCAGGGTCAAAGACATTGTCGTTGCCTGGGATTGGTTCGAGTGCATTATGGGCTCCCCAACAATAGACCTCATTGGGGCTTCCATCTTGTTTGGTGATAGCGCAGGTATGAATGCCGCCGGCGTAAAGTAAGATGGGAGTCTGGTCAATTTCTACTTTTGCGGGGGTGGCACTTTTTTCGTTGGTGTCGGCGTCGTTTGTTCCGAGCTGGCCGCTGTAGTTGTTACCCCAGCATTTTAATTAGTTTTGAGACAGAGCGCAGGAGTGGGAGGTGCCAAGCGCCAGCCTGGGCGGCCTGTGACATTTTTTAT
>JBEBSM010000196.1:0-7399 GCA_040394315.1 Lujinxingia vulgaris | reverse complement strand
GAGCCACAGCACGCTCAACACCTTTTTAGGTCAAATTTCCGTTCCAGATTCTGTCTTTGCCGTCTATCCTTCGGACGGCGGCTGGCGCTCACTAACCCTGGGTAAGCCTCTGACAACGCACAGCAATCTGGCGCAGGCCGAAGCAAAATCCACCCCATCCGGCGTACCGTTCATTTCGCTTGAGTTTCATCAGGCGTTTGTTCGCGACCAAAACCAGGAAATCGCCCTTGTGCTCGACGGCGAGGTCATCTCAAAAATTAGCGCCAAACATGAACGTGCGATAAGCCGAATTGAGCTAGCAAGCCCACCTTATTTACAAAGCCGCGATGCTCGTGCTGCCTGGGTAACACAGGTCAACGGACGGCTTGCGGCTTATCTCCCGCTGGTTGTAGCAGAATTTAAGGACTAATCCCGATGCCTCATCGTCCCCTCCCGGAAGCAATTCGCGGTTGCTGGTTTTTCATCCCCGATGCAAGCCCTCAAACGCAATCCGGCCAAAAAAACAGCTCCATTATCCACTTTAATCTTGATGGATCGTACGAGCGCTTTCAGATCAAAGACAACACCCGCAAAACCGTCGAACAAGGTACCTACACCTTCGACGGCATGTTCCTGATCTTGCGCGGACGCAATACCGACACCTACCGCGTTCACCCCGAAGGTTTTTCCCGCTGGAACATCGAAGGGAAAAAGGACGGGCAGGCACTTGTACGCGCGTATCCATCCCAGATAAGCTCCGCCGAGCTTACGTCCGCACAAATCAAAGATATTCGTAATCTGCCGATTCGCGTTACCGTGGTCGACGAACAAACACACCCAAACCTTCCAGAAGAATCCGACGGCGGCAGTAACGGTATCTATCAGCTCAGCTATCCAACAGCAGATAAATCCTAGTAAATTATCGCAAATTTCTTCGTCTAATATAATCCATAAAATCGACTCTGGATCGGTCTTTCGCCGTTCATAAAAGAAATCGATCCGACCACCTGGCAACGAATCATCCACGATAGTTTTCTTAATACGTATCTGGAAAAACTCATCGCCATTGATGCAGTCACCCTGGCGTTGCTTGATTCCGAAGAAACACAAACTTTTCGCTATGAACCAGCTTCCTAATTACGTTCCGAGGTAACCATGTCCGATATATTCAACCCCACCGATGAGCACAAAACACTTCGACAAATGGTTCGCACCTTTGCCGAACGAGAAGTCGAACCGCAGGCCGAAGAGTTTGATAAAACCGAACAATTTAACCGTGCCCTCTTTAATAAACTCGGAGATCTCGGCCTGCTCGGCGTCACTGCCCCCGCAGAATTCGGTGGTTCGGAAATGGATGCCACGGCCGCCGTCATCGTTCACGAAGAGCTTTCCGCCGTTGACCCCGGTTTTTGTCTGGCCTATCTGGCTCACGCAATGCTGTTCGTGAACAACCTGGCGGTTAACGGCAACGACGAACAACGCGCCCGCATCCTTCCGGCAGCCTGCTCCGGCCAACACGTCGGCGGCATGTGCATGAGCGAACCTGGCGCTGGAACGGACGTCGTCGGCATGACCACAGTCGCCCGCAAGGATGGCGATGAATACGTCCTCAATGGCCAGAAAATGTGGATCACAAACGGCGCCATCAGCGACAACGAACTCGGCGATGTTTTCCTCGTTTACGCGAAAGACGAAGACCCCAACTCCCGTTCAATTTCCTTGTTTCTTGTCGAAAAGGGCATGCCCGGTCTAAAACTCGGCCAAAAGCTCACCAACAAGCTCGGAATGCGCGCATCCACTACCGCAGAGCTCGTGTTCGAGGATTGCCGCGTTCCCGCTCACAACCTCATTGGCAAGCCCGGCAGCGCCATCAAAAGCATGATGCGCAACCTGGCCCTCGAGCGCCTCACACTCGCAGCGATGAGCCTCGGAATTGCTCGCCGAAGCATCGAAATTATGAACAGGTATGCGCAGGAACGCACCGCGTTCGGCAAACCGCTGAACAATTTCGGTCAAATCCAGCGTCATATTGCCGAATCCTACGCCGAATACATGGCCGGCCGTAGCTACGTTTATCAAGTCGCAAACAACCTGAATCTCGACGATTTTGGGAAACGCATCGACTCCGACGGCGTAAAACTATACTGCTCCACCATGGCAAAAAACGTCGCAGACCGCGCCATTCAAGTCCTTGGCGGCTATGGTTACGTCGGTGAATACAAAGTTGAACGCCTCTGGCGCGACGCAAAACTCCTCGAAATCGGTGGCGGCACCATCGAAGCGCATCAAAAAAATATGACGCGCGATCTTTCCTCGATCGAACGCCTCGGCTAAAACGCCGTATCTTGCAAAAAAAAATCAGATCGCGCTGTCACCCAGACGATCTGATTGCTTCCCTCCGCAGCACACCCCCGCCTGCATAAACACGCTGTTTTAATGATTGGCGTCCGTTCCCATTTTGTCGGAACGGACATCAATCACTTACACGAACACGACTTCGCCAGCCATCACACAGCAGATTCGCTCACCGACGAATGCCTGTGCAATCGTTGACGCAAAATACTCGTCCGCCTCGAGCCGTTTTGCCACGAGCGTAACCTCGTCGCCCGGCCTAATCTCAGACAAAAACTGCGCACCCAAAATCTTCGAAGCGCGAATATTTAGTTCTGGCAATTCTGCTGGCAAAGTCAGTGCGTTGTGCTCTAAAAACCGATACATACACAGCGCAAGCTGCCCGAGCATTTCAATCTGGATCACGCCCGGCAACACCGGGTAGCCAGGGAAATGCCCCTCCAAACCAATATGATCGGGCGATATCGTCCGCACGCCGTAAATCAGCGCTTCTTCCAGATCGACGCCAACCACACGATCGACCATCAGCATGGGACCACGATGAGGAATCAATCGCTCAACGCTCTGATCATCGAGATTTCGAGGTAAATTCTCGAATGATACCAGAGGTTTTTTACGATATTGTCGCAACAACCGATCGATATCCGTCACGCGCCTGCTCGTCCAAGTGAACCAACGGTACCAAGTGGGCGAGCAATCACGTCTTCGATGATATTGCAGGCTTCGTCGATGTCTTCGTTGGTAAGTTGCGAGGAAATCGAGATCCGGAATCGGCGTGAGTGTGCTTCGACCGCAGGGAAATCGATTGGTTGTAAGAACAAGCCGCGCTGCTGAGCTGCCATCGCCATTGTGAAAAGCTGTTCACCCGACGATCCGATGATGATTGGAATCACCTGAGACGCAGAGTCACCCAGATTGAGATTGAGCGCTTCCAGGTTTTTGCGGAAATAGGCTACGTTCTCCCACATTTTATCACGCAGACTCGAATCCCGCGTGGCGACTTCCAGAGACTTGCGCATGGCCGCCACAATGGACGGTGGCAGTGCACACGAAAACTGAAACGGCGATGCAAAGCATTTCATATAACGAATGAGTTCTTGGCTTGCGCACACGAACCCACCGACGCCGCCAAAGGACTTGCTCAGCGTTCCGAAATTTACGCCGATTTTATCCTCAAGACCAAAATGCTCGCCAATACCTCGGCCATTTTCGCCGAACATCAACGTAGAATGGGCTTCATCGAGATAAATCGGAACATTGTGCGCTTCGCAAACTTCAGAAATTGCAGGCAAATCGGCCAGATCTCCGTCCATCGAGTAAACGCCCTCGATCGCTACCAGAATCCGTTTGCCTTTATGCCGCGTTAAAACCTCATCCAACGACTTTGCATCATTATGTGCAAAGCTGGCCAGGCGTGCGCCGGCAAGTGTGGCACCGTCAATCAGGCTTTTGTGGCATTTGTCGTCAATGACCAGCACGTCACCCTTTTGCAACATACTCTGGATGGCACCCATGTTGCCGCCCAGACCGCTCGAGAACAGCATGCACGCTTCTTCATTCTTAAAGCGGGCAAGCTCTTCAGCAAACAATACGTGCTGATCAAACGTGCCGGACAATAACGCTGCGCCGGACGCTCCGACACCGTACAGATCAAGCGCGTCTTTGGCTGCCTGAACAACTTCTGGATGCGTGGACAGTCCGAGGTAGTTATACGACGTCAGATTGATCACCGGTCGCGTAACGCCATCCAGTCCCGTTTTCAACGTCGTTCGTGGCGTCGGCGCAGACTGCAATGGCTGTTCAAAAAACTTGTACGCCATCGCAACACGCGGATCATCCATCCATGTTTTGAAGTCCTCCGGCGGGGAGAGAACATCGGGATTATCGTTGTAAACGAAATCGGCTAAACTATATTTTAAGATATCACGATCTTTCATCGCAGAACTTCTTCGGTCAGCTACTTCTTTGGGTTAGTTACGAATTAACGTATTCAAGAAACTTGTCGGCCAATTGATTGATGTTTTGAATATCGGCCAATTCAGAACGTGGTACTTTAATCTTAAGCTCACGCATCGAACATGACACTACTTCGATAATATCCAGGCTATTTGCGCCGTAATCACGCATCGAACCTTCCGGACTTATCGCTGCAGGATCCACATCATCGAGATTTTCGATAAGGTTGCGCGTAATAACTTCGATGATCTGTTCCTTATTCATGGTTGCTCCTAAAAATTTAAGCAGTTTATGCGTTTTTCTCACGTTGAAAACGCATCATCATATTATCTAAAAAGGCCATACCGCGATCGACCGTAATTACCTGACCGGTCATCGCATCGAACAGCCCGCTGCACATTCCCAGAATAGCTTTGCCGCACTCTTCGGGCTGAAGAAAATCTTCGTCACCGAATCCCTCGCGCTGCAAAAACTCCGTAAATCCTTCGCCAAACATCTGGTCGAATGAATCCGTCTTGACCATCCCGAAACGCACCACATTTACCGTTGCGTGTTCATCCATCAAATGGACGGCCAGATAACGTGCAAACGTTTCCAAAACGGTTTTCGCCGTCGCCACAAAATCATACGCCGGATAATGACGATCCATTCCATCACTGGAAATTGCGATCACATGTTTTGGATAGCTTCCAAAAACTTCCTTGATCGCATGCGTATAATGCACAAGCGGCCAGGAGCTGTACTCAAGTGTTTTGAAAAATGAGCGTTTTTTATAATCAGCCAGCGTAGGCGTGCGCTGTGCAAAAGCCACGTTGCTTACAAATACATCGATCTGATCATGCGTTTTCGCAATGGTCTCGAGCAGGGCTTTTGTATCGTCCTCATTGGAAACATCGGCTTCCAACAACGTTGGAGCTTCCGCGCCACGCTCCAAAAACGCCGCGCGGATATCATCTTCGCTGGCCGAGCCCCATTTATAGGTCAGCACAACGTGCGCCCCGGCCGCTCCAAATTCCAATCCTGCAGCAAGGCCTATTCCGCGCGTTCCGCCGGTAATCAGCACTGTCTTTCCGCGCATATCAATCGTAAGCAAAATCAGTTCTCCGCATTTTCATGAAGGCCATCTCGATTCATCCACATCACGTCGCTCGCCCTTACGGAACAAACGTCATACCGCCGCTGATCCGGATTTCTTCGCCATTGATAAAATCGGCAACATCACTGCTCAAGTAATTCACCAGCGACGCCACTTCTTCGGGCGTTCCCTGACGTTTCCTTGGGCACCACTGCTTCCAAAACTCAGCAGCCTTCTCGCTACTTTGCTCACGACTCATATCGGTCGGCACCAGACCGAGTACAACAACGTTCGAAGTAATGCCCTTAGGGCCGTACTCGCGCGCCATCGTCTTGGTCAAGGCAACCAGCCCGGCTTTGCTCGCTGCGTAATTTGCCTGGCCACTGGCGCCATCCTGAGCGATCGAAGAAATGTTGATAAACCGACCACTGCGATTGCTCAAAAAGTGCATCAAAAACTGACGACACACAAAAAACGGTCCGTTCAAATTCGTCGCAATTACATCCGTCCAAGATTCATCGCTCATCAGCGCAACAACGTCGTTACGCAAAATCGCCGCATTGTTAACCACGACGCCGACATCCTCGAAATCTTCAAGCACCTGATCAACCACACGCTCTACCGCTGCGGAGTCCGCAACATCGAGTGAATATCCCAGGATTTTTGCATCTGGACGTATTTCCAGCGCCAGACGCTGTGTTTCGGCAGCGGCGTCCGCATTTTGAACATACGTAAACGCGACATCGCGTCCCTGCTTAATAAATTCCAGAACTATCGCACGACCAATTCCGCGCGAACCACCTGTTACAAAGGCAGCCATCGCCATCAAAAGTCTCTCATAGTAGTAATATTATTTTATCAAACTGCCGGCCTAACCGCCAAACGACTTCATATCAGCAGCCTTTGGCCAGTGCCGCGTTCGCTCAAACGAATAGGTTGGCAAACGCAACAATACTCCCGACTCGCTGCCATCCAGACCCTGCCAATCAACGGTCGCTCCGTCGCAATACAACTTTGCAGCCGTGTTGAGCAAGCTCGACCAATCGTCGAGCTCTGCATCGATTGAAGTCAAAAAGCTCGTCACACGGCCGTCCTCACTTCGTTTTGGCACACAACGCTTCGCAAGATTGGACAGCACAGGCGCAGGTCCGATTTCCAAAAACTGGCGAGCGCCCTGCTCCCATAAGGATGTTACACCGGCGAAAAAGCGGACAGGCTCAAGGATATGCCGTGCCCAGTAACCCGCACCTACGTCCGATGCCTTTTCGACGGCTTTACCCGTCAGATTAGAAATCCACGTGATTTCAGGCTCGAAATACTCAAATTGTGCGGCAAACTGTTCAAATTCATGAACAATCGGCTTCATCAAGGGAGAATGAAACGCATGGGAAACCTGCAAAACGTGACTCATTACGCCGTCTTCATCAAGCAAACCGACGATATCAGCCACGGCATCACGATAACCGGAAATAACCACCTGATTCGGCCCATTCACGGCTGCCAGCACGACCCGGTTTTTGTGCGCTGCCAGATGCGGAGTCACCTCGTCTTCGGGCGCAAAAATCACCGCCATACCGCCCGGCTCACCAAGTGATTGCATCAATCGGCCGCGCTCCGCTATCAAGCGCAAACCGCTTTCAAGATCGAATACGCCCGCCAGATGCGCTGCCACAAACTCACCAACACTGTGTCCGATCACGGCTTCTGGCTTAACGCCCGCCTCACGCCACAGCATTGCCATCGCGTATTCCAGCGCAAACAAAGCCGGCTGTGCAAACGCCGTCTGATGAATTCGAGAATCCTCGGCGTCACCTGGATACATGACCGACAACAGCGGCGCTTCCAAATACGGATCAACGATATCCGCACATTGCTCCAGAGCTCGCCGAAAAACAGTCTGCGTCTCGAACAATTTGCGTCCCATTTGCGGATACTGTGAACCCTGGCCGGTACACAAAAACGTCAATCCAAAACCGTCCGACGTCTGCGCGCTTTTCGAGCCGAAACGCACGCGATCCGAGGATACGACCGCGTGTT
>JBEBSM010000195.1:0-7445 GCA_040394315.1 Lujinxingia vulgaris | reverse complement strand
TGCTCTGTATCGTTAAAATGTCGTCCTCGAACGACAACAATTTGCCGGTAATTTTATTCTGATCTTCGATCGCTTCGATCAAGACCACTTCAACCAGGCCGCCGACCGATAGTTCGACATGCCGCGGTTTTTTCAACGCACGCTCAATTCCCGGGCTGGATACTTCCAACACGTAATCTTGCGGCATCCGCTCGTCGGCATCCATGCTCGCTTCGACATAGCGGCTAACTTCAGCACATTGATCGATCACCACGCCCTGCCCCGGCTCTGCAGCCGGTTTATCGACGTAAATCCGCACGATCCAGCGTCCACTTGTTAACAATTCGACATCATACAACATCAAATCATTAGCCAGCGCGGCTTCCTCACACCAGGTTTCTACGTCTGCAAGCAGCTCCGGTGTTGCCACAAAACTTGAATTTACGGGCGCCTCATCAGACGACGCATTTGATTTTCGTTTACGTTTCACTTCAATTATCCTGCTTATATAAGCTGCTTATTCTTCAGTTTTCACCGCGCTCAAAACACAAAAAAAGCGGGCTTTGGGCCCACTTTCGCTTGCATTACGCGAAATGTAGAGTGACGTCGCAAGCCTCACAACGTCGCCCATTTTGATTCAGGACCGATCATTCATCATCGTAACTCTTCATCCTGAAACAAAACCAAAACAACACCTACAACTCTTAGTTACAAAGGTCTTCACCGGATTAAACTTCTCTGGTGTTTGCGTAGCGGAACATCGTGTACAAAACCACAAGGCTTCCTGTCAAGCTAATCAAGCTAAGCTACAAATGTTCCTTCACGAACGTCGTTCTACGCTACTTCGAGTGGAATGCAAGGCATTTTACGATTCGGCCTTTCCAATCACACAACATAACCACCCGGATCCGCCGCGCATTCCAACCATTGTTTGACATTCACAATCATCATTGCTCGTATAGACCCAATACAATCCCACATTCCGGACTACCTCATGCGCACAGCTCTGATTCAACTTACCTCGACCCGCGACATCAACCAGAACCTCGCAACCTCACGACGACTGGCCGAGTCTGCCGCCGAAGCCGGCGCGCGCTGGCTACTCTTCCCCGAAAACGCCCCCTTCATGGGTCCCGATCCCGAAAAACTCGCCATTGCCGAAACCATCGAAGGCCCAATCGTCGATTTTTACCGCGAAATTGCACGCGAAACCAACACCTGGCTCACGCTCGGCAGCTTTCCTGAAAAGACATCCGACGAAAAACGCACCCTCAACACCTCGCTTATGATCGATCCGCAGGGGCAGATCACGGCCATCTACCGAAAAATCCACCTTTTTGACGTCGAAACCCAGGAAGGCCAGGTTTTCTGCGAATCCGACAGCGTCCAGCCCGGAAAAGACCTCGTCGTCACCCCTGTCTCCATTACCAACGCGGACGGCGTCAAACAGACCCGCAACGTCGGCCTGACCATCTGCTACGATTTGCGTTTTCCAGAACTCTACCGCGCCCTCGTCAACAAAGACGCCCACGTCCTCACCGTCCCCGCCGCCTTCACCCTGGCCACCGGCCGCGACCACTGGCACGCCCTCCTACAAGCCCGCGCCATCGAAAACCAGTGCTACGTTCTGGCCCCCAATCAATGGGGAAACAACTATGGAAACCGCCACTGCTACGGCCACTCCGTAATCTACGATCCCTGGGGCCGCCAGATCGCCTGCGCCAGCGACCGCGAAATGTTTATCATCGCCGATCTCGACTTCGATTACCTCGATCAGGTCCGCCAGAAAATGCCCTGCCTGGCCCATCAGCGTCTCTAAAAAAACCGGGCGAAAATAACAGCAAATTCGGCATAAACACTGGGGCGGCTCCCGTCTCTGAGAGGGGTGCCGCCCCAGTGTTTATGACGCCGATTTTTCGCGCATTTATTTTCACACTTCACCCCCCACCCCGGAATCATTCCCCTGAACCCGGTGGTTACCTTCCGAGGATTCACGACGACTTACTTGCCGCGTGCCCAAACTCCACAGTCCACGATAATGCTCAAGATGATCGCGCAGACTGGACATCTACGCCAAAATATACGATGTCAGCCCGGTGCAACGGACTGAGGATTCACACATGATTCAAGTAGTTCACATCCTGGAAATTGTTTTACCGCTGCTCTACATCGCAGTGTTCGGTATCTATTTGCGCAAATTTCTGCGCACAAAAGACACCGACACTGGTTTTTCCGGCTCCCCATTGCTCTACGGAACACTGGCCAGCCACGTCGTATATTTGATGTTGCGCGGCATTACATTCCATCACTTTCCGGTTTCCTCACGCGCTGAATTCTTGTCCCTGCTCGCTCTATGTGTCGGAGTCGTTTACGCATTTACAGAAACCAGGCATAAGGAAGCCGATACCGGCATCTTCTTCAACGGTATCGCGGTTGTTTTACAGACGTTTTCCTCCTTACAGATCGACGATAATAAGCCCCACCAACTTCTTCACGAAAACCCGATCTACGGCATACATGTCATCTTCACGGTGTTCGGCTTTGCAGCGCTTGCGGTCAGTGCATTGTACGCGCTGATGTACGTCATGCTTTCGAAACAGCTTAAATCCCGCAATCTTGGAGTCATTTTCAGGCGTATGCCGCCGCTCTCATCGCTCGAAAGCATGAGTCGACTGGCGACCACGTTCGGCGTCATTTTACTCGGTGTTGGCATCGTCTTAGGTCACGTTGTTTCGATCACCCAACTCAACACATTTAACTTCGCAGACCCTAAAGTTCTGATCACCGACCTGGCATGGCTTGTTTACGCAAGCGCGCTTGTAATCGCAAAAACACGCAGCATTTCCGGTCTCCGCATGGCCTACCTTTCGCTATTTGGATACCTATTTTTCATCGCTGCAATCGTCGTAGCCAACACCTTCTCCAGTTCGTTTCACTCGTTTCAATAACACTCCGAAACCACCATTTTTCATTGCTGCTAATCTCGAAATAAATTGCTACTCCTATAGCCATCGGAACACCGATCTGGCGCAGCGCGATGCTCTGTCGTTTACCAAAACGCAGATTGCACGTTTTGTGGCGATGTGTCGCGCGCAGTGGGGCCTGGATGCAGCCGTTTTATCGACTTGCAACCGCACTGAATTCTATATTTTTGGCCACCCGCGACCCGGCGTCTGGGCTGACCTAAAACTACTGATCTGCACGATTCGCGACATCAAACCCTCGCTGGTTCCCACGCCCTTCGTACGAACTGCCGATCAGGCTGCCATGCATCTGTTTCGTGTGGCCTCCTCACTCGAGTCGGTTGCGCTCGGCGAAAACCAGATCATGGGCCAGATACGCGATGTCCACGAACAGATCCTATCCAACCCGCACAAATCCCCCGTACTTGATCGCCTCTTTCAGTACGCCCTACGTGCCGGAAAACAGGTCCGAACGCACACCAATCTCTGCGTCGGATCCGTATCCATTGGCGCAGCCGCCGTCGATCTGGCCCACAAAATCTTTGACAGCTTCCAACGACGTCAAATCTTGATTGTTGGCGCCGGCGAAACCGCTGAAACCGCCGCAGCACACTTTGCCTCCAATCAGGCAGGCAGCTTTATCGTCGCAAACCGCGGCGTCGAACGCGGCCGCGCCCTGGCCAACACCCTCGGCGGCACCTACGTGCCCATCAGCGAACTCGAAGCCGCCTGTCACACCGCCGACATCGCTGTATTTGCAACCGGATCGACCGATTTTTTGCTCAATCATGAACAGATGAAATCCATCATGAAAGCGCGCAAAAACCGCTCGATTTTCATCATCGACATCAGTAATCCGCGCAATGTTGACCCGGAAATCGCCAAGATCAACAGCGTTTTCCTCTACAACATCGACGATCTACAACACGTCGTTGCCGCAAACCTCGCCACCCGAAAAGAAGAAATCCCCGCCGCCGAAGCGATCATTTGCCACATGGTCGGCGAGTGGCAGGCATGGCATCAATCGATGGAGATTACGCCGACGATTGCATCACTCGCCAAATTCTTTGAACAAGTCCGCGAACAAGAACTCAGTCGTCACGACAGTCGCGTAACCGAACAAGAGCGTGCCATGCTCGAAGAATTCTCGCGTGGATTGATTAAAAAGTTATTACACAATCCCATTTCCTACCTGAAAACGTCGGTAGAAAATAAAACTCTGCGCAAAGAAGACTTAAATCTGGTCTGGGCGCTTTATAACCTTCAAAACGACGAACACATTGATGAAACTTAAGATTGGCTCACGCAAATCGCCGCTCGCGCTCTGGCAAACCAACTATATTGCCGACCTTTTGCGCGCCGCACATCCCGGCATCGAAATCGAAATCGTCACGATGGACACGATCGGCGACAAGATCAAAGACGTTCCGCTCCCCAAAATCGGCGCCAAAGGCCTTTTTACGCAGGAACTCGAGGAACAGCTACTCAATGACACCATTGATCTGGCCGTCCATTCGCTGAAAGATCTCCCCAGCACACTGCCCGAAGGCCTGAAATACGCAGGTTCTCCGGCACGTGCGTCCGCCAGCGATTCTTTTATCTCGACACGCTGGAAATCACTGAACGAAGTCCCCGAAAACGCGAACATCGCTACAGGCAGCCAGCGCCGCAAAGCCCAGTTGTTGAGCCACAAGCCGTTCCTGCAATTCCAGGAACTGCGCGGCAGCATCGACACGCGCCTCCCAAAACTCGACGACAACGGCTGGGACGGAATCATCATGGCCACCGCCGCCATCGACCGCCTGCAACGCACCAACGTCGCACATTTCGAACTCGATCCGACCGTCTTCGTTCCATCGGTCGCCCAGGGCGCAATCGGCATCGAAATCCGCATCGGCCGCAACGATGTCGAACAACTTCTAACCCCGATTCTCGACGCAATTACCTGCCAGGCCGTCGAAGCCGAGCGCATCTTTTTGCGCAAGCTCGAAGGCGGCTGTTCGGTCGCCCTCGGCGCCTATTGCGTACCACCCAACACAAACGGCGCCGGCAACGACTGGACGTTTTATTCGTGGATCGGCTCAAGCGACGGCGGCGAAGTCCTCACCGAAAGCGCGCAAGGTCCCGATCCGATTCGACTCGCCAACACCATGGCCGACGAATTTCTCGACAGTGGCGCACGCCGCATCCTTCGCTCATGACGGACGCCAACGTGATTTCGATTTTATACACCGGCATCACCCCGCCCGATGTTCTGGAGCCGCAAAACGCCTCCAAAAACATCGCGCTTGAGCATGTGCCCATGCTCGAATCACGTCCGATCGAGTTTGACCGCGCGCACGTGCGCGAACTGCTCCAAAAGCCAACCGCCGTCGTTTTTTATAGCCAGATAGCGGTTCAAAACATTATAGACCAGGGGTTTTTAGAAGAAATTGATCTGAAAGACAAGTATTTCTGGGCAGTTGGCCACAAAACAGCCCAGCTTCTTGAACAAGAACTCAATATTTCCGTCCATGTTCCCGAAGAAGAAAACTTCGAAGGTCTCAAAGTCTCGTTCGAGTCCGCCGACCTGCCGCCCGCCCTGCTCGCCCTGTCTTTACAAGGCGTACACCGCGACTTCAGCGATATATGCGCCCGGCGAGGCATTGCCTTCGAAGACGTTTCAGTCTATGAAACCCGCGCAATTGGCACCGAGCAACTCGCCAAAACACTGCAAAAATCAAGCTTTGACTGGATCGTTTTTACCAGTCCTCGCGGTGTCGAAACTTTTTTCGAACACCTCAAATCTATCGACGATATGTTTGAGAAGATCACCTTCTCAAAACAATCCTGGCACATGGCTGCCATCGGTCCATCCACACAAAAAGCAATCGAGCAGGCCGGCTACACCGCGCATCTCACCGTGGAAGCACCGGACCGAAACCGCATCGTCAATGCCATTTTAGAACTCTAAAAGAACGTTCCTTATTAACCCTTTGTTATAAGAGATTTTCATGAATCAACGCGAACGTTTCCTCAAAGCCTGTCGTGCCGAAGAAGTTGACCGCCCACCTGTCTGGGTCATGCGCCAGGCCGGCCGTCACCTGCCAGAATACCGCGCGCTCAAGGAAAAACACTCCTTCCACGAGATCGTTCAGACCCCTGAACTCGCGCTCGAAGTTACCATGCAGCCGATTCGCCGCTATCAGGTCGACGCCGCAATCATGTTCAGCGACATACTGGTAATCCCCGAAGCACTCGGCCAGCCCTACAATTTCCACGAAAAAGGCGGCATCAAAATGGACTTCGCCCTCGACGGCGAAGCCGATATCGACAAATTGAGCGCGGACGGCATCGAAGACCGCCTCGCTTACGTCCCCGCTGCAATCCGCCTCATCAAAAAACAACTCGCTGGCGAACGCGCCCTGATCGGCTTTGCCGGATCGCCCTGGACATTGGCGACCTACATGGTCGAAGGCGGAAGCTCGCGCGATTACCACCGCTGCAAAGAGCTTTTCTACACCGACCGCCCGATGTTCGAAGCACTGATGGAAAAAATCACGGTCGGCGTGATTCGCTACTTCCGCATGCAGATCGAAGCCGGCGTTGACGCCGTCCAAATCTTCGACAGCTGGGGCGGCGTGCTCGCGTTCGACGCATTCGAAGAAGCCTCCGTCAAATGGATGCGACGCATTGTCGAAAGCATTAACGGCGAAGTTCCCGTCATTGTTTTCTCCAAAGGCATGCACGACCACGTCGACGAACTCGTCTCCACCGGCGCAAACTGCCTGGGCGTAGACTGGACCGTTCGTCTGTCCGAAATCCGCAACCGACTCCCCGCCAACGTCGGCGTTCAGGGCAACCTTGACCCGGTGATCCTCAATACCACGCCAGAAATCGTCGAGCGCGAAGTCAAAAAGATCCTCGACGACATGGCCGGACAAAAAGGCCACATTTTCAACCTCGGCCACGGCATAACGCCGCATGCAAAGGTCGAAAACATGCTCAAACTCGTCGAAACGATCACCAATTATCGCCCCCAGTAAACCATGACTTCAGTTGCAATCATCGGCGCCGGGATTGCCGGCCTGACATGCGCGTTCGACCTTATCGAGCGCGGCTTTTCGGTCTGCATTTATGAGGCCGCCGACCGCGTCGGCGGCCCCATCCACACACTCAATCCCGACGGCTATCATGTCGAGCAAGGCCCCCATACACTGCTCGAACGCACCCGCAGCCTCGAGCGATTCATCGACCGCCTGGGCCTGAACGACGAACGCATGGAAGCCGCACCTGTCGCCAAAAAGCGTTTTATCGTACGCGACGGTCAGCCCCACGCACTGCCCACTTCGGCCAGAGAATTTGCAACCACAACTATATTTTCACCCGCCGCCAAACTGCGATTATTCGCCGAACCCTTCGTTCGCCGCCCCAAAAATGTTCCCGACGAATCCCTCGCCAGTTTCATCTCGCGACGACTTGGCCCGGAAGTTCTTAACTACGCAATCGATCCCTTTGTAGCCG
>JBEBSM010000194.1:0-7449 GCA_040394315.1 Lujinxingia vulgaris | reverse complement strand
ATGAAAAACAGACGATTCTTGATCAATACGGACGTATTCTGATCGAAGTCTCTCCGGGTGTCTATGTAATAAAAAAACTCGCGACCCAAGGGGCGCGAGTTTTTAATTTTTAATCTTTAATCTTCAATTCAGGTGCGGTGTTTTTTTAGAATAATCGTTCGCAATGAATTAAAAGCCCCAGACAAGACGGCCCTGTACGGTCCAGGCAAGCGACGGGCTGGTCGCTGCGCTGAAATCCTGGAGCGACGAAGTGGTCAGGCGTGGCTGGCCATCGACGGCAGCGAGGCCATCAAATGGAAAGAGAATACCGCCGTCGATTGCAGCGAGGAATTGCTCGCCGAGGATAAATCGAAGGGACGCGTCAAACTCAAGTCCTAACCAGGGCTTGAGGCCGGGAGCGCCGTTGGTTTCGAAGGCGCGTGATGCAATGGCATCGACCTGAAGTTCTAGACGACGATTTCCGACTTCGAGAAACGTTGCGGTGACGTGCGGGTTTGCGTAAACCGCGTTGGTGACGGTGCCGATGACTTCGCGAAACAAGATGAGGTCGACGTGGTAATCCGGGCTAAAGCGGTAATAGGCCAGGTCCGGTGTGTTTGCGCCATAACCCCAGTTCGGAGCATTGCCGCCGGTTGCCATACCTGCATTCAGACCGAATTTAACGGGACCGCCCAGACCAAATTCGCTTTCCATGGCGATGCCGAATTGTCGGATATCGTGGGATGCGCTGCCCGGCGCGGTGCAGTCTGCCAGGTTGTTGGTGCGCTGACTTTCATCAAAGCAATTGGTCGTTGACGGGTTGCTGGAACCACCTGTGGCGCTAGCGTCGGTGATGTTATCGACGCCACCGACCAGTGCGACAGCTTCGAGTTCAATGCGCATGTAGCGGTCGCTGCTTGGTTCATACAAAAGCTGAGCCCAGCCATCGATCGTGTAGAGCGACATGCCGCGGTAGAACAGCTCGGGCGAATTGGCGTTGAGACCGCTGCCGGATGGCAGAAGGGTTTCGCCGTTCTGACCACGGTATGAGAAATAAAGACCGCCGTTCAGCACGGGAGCACGTTGGACATACAGACGTTGTGCCTGGAGTTCGCGGTCCTGACGGGTGAGCGGTTTATGCAGAATAGAAAGTGTGTACTGATTGGCGTCGTCTGCCTGACTCAGGTCGGTTGGACGTCCCGAACGAAGTGGCCCCTGGTATGAGAACATGCCTTCGGATGGGAAATCGAGCGCAGCCATGATGTAGAAATTCCAGACATTGGTCCGGAACATGATTCGATCAACGTTATCGCCCCAGTCGCAATCCATGCAGTCGCCATCGTTGGCAAACATGCCAAGTCCCCACTGGTTGTCCATGCGGCCGGCGGCCAGGGTACCAAAGAAGGTGTCGATTTCACCAAAGGCTTCGTTGATTTGCAAAACGTCGGACAGCAGCATCTGCGATGATGAACCCAGACGCTGGCCGGGGTTATAGCCGGTTGGCCCAAAATTATTATAGGCAGGCGTACTGCCGAGCACGACGTTTCGCAGCAAATCGGCTTCGATATGAACGCGCAGGCTTTCGGTAATGTGAAGCGTCGGCTCAAGTCGCAGGCGCAGATCGCTGGTCCACAGCTTATCGGCATCAGGATTTGCGGGGTTGCCCGTTGGCTGATCTGCTTCTACCGGCACAGGACTCAACGAAGTGCCGTTGGTGCCCATGCTAAAGTTGGAATTGTAGCGTGAGCGAACGCGAAACCAGCCGTTTACATCGATAAAGGGATAAAGCCCCAGAGCAGCGATTTGCTCAAGCGCGCCTTCTTCGATTTCTTCAAGCGGAACAAATTCGATGTCCGAACTCATTCCGGCCAGATCCGAGATGGGGCTATCAAAGCCATCGACTTCCTCATCGGATTCGTCGATGTAGTCATCTTCGCCATCGGTATCTTCGCTATCGGCGGGTTCTTCTTCCTGTTCGCCTTCACCAAGAGCCTGGTCCGCGTCGGTCGTTTCTTCAGAATCTTGAGGGTTCTCGGACTCCTCAGGGTTCTCGGAATCGTCAGTTGTGACGGGAGCGGCAGAGTCGTTATCGACTGCAGCAGGTTGATTGGTGGTACCTGGCTGTGATGGCGAGGTTTGCGCCAGGGCATTGGAGCCGCCCATGGCGATAAGAGAGACTGCCAGCAGGGGAAGAATGAGCTTGGTATTCATGAGGGCCTGTCGTGGATTTCTTTAGAACTTCCGGTAGATCGGGGCGGGAAGCTAGCATGCGCAAATTTTGAGTGTCAAGCGAGGAAGGTGCAGGTAGAAAGCGGGTAAACACGGTGTGAGCGGGTGGGTTATGTTGGTTGCCTTGAGAGGAGTGCTTAGATTTGGTCCGGATAGGGTTGATTTTAAGGCCATACAACCGAATCGAAGGAGTCTGGTATGTTTTCTTTATCCGGGGCGATACTAGCAGGTTTTATAGGAACTGCATTGATGACGATTTCAATGTATTCGGGCAAAATCATGGGTTTATCCATGGATATGCCGAGAGCAATAGGTCTGATGTTCGTCGATAAGGACTCCAAAGGGCTGTATGCCGTGGGTTTGATCGTGCATTTTATCATCGGGGCAGTGTTTGCAATTGTGTATGCGCTGATATTTTGGCTGGTTGGGGCTACGCAATCAATCGGCATGTTGGCGATCTGGGGAACGGTGTTGGGCGCGGTACACGGGGTTGGGATAGGCGCGGTGATGGGCGTTATGCCGCAGCTTCATCCGCGCACGGGTCCGGGCATGGCGATTGAACCGCCGGGCTATTTTGGTAAAAACTACGGAATGGCCATGCCGCTGGGGATTGTGATCATGCATATGATTTTTGGTGGCGTTTTTGCGGTCGTCTACGGATTGCTTACGCTGTGATTGTTGTGACGTAGGTAATGCACCGCAGGATTTGCAGAGTATGCACCAGGAGGACTTTTTTGAGTCCGACAGAACAATTCAATCACACTGGTTAGCGTCGTCTGGAGCGATAATTGGCTAAAAACTGCTATGTTCAGTGACAACCTAATAAATTGAAATAGCTGTGCATTGCCGACGCGCGGGAATTGAGGCATGGTGTGCATGATTTTAGGCGACGTTTTTTAGGGTTGCATAACGTTTTTGAAACAGTGCAGTGAGTGCTTCATGTCCAGCGTGCAAGATGAAAATGAGCAGGGTAGCGAGAAACAAAAGAAATTCGGATTTGAGCTGTTTGGCACCGACGGCACCGCACGCCGCGGTCGCGTAACGGTTCCGCATGGCAGCTTTGAAACGCCTGCGTTTATGCCAGTCGGCACGCGCGGAACGGTCAAAGGGATGACGCCGCGCGACCTGGAATCGACAGGTTCCGAGATTTGTCTGGGCAATACATACCATCTGAATATTGCGCCGGGCGAAAAGATCGTCAAAAAACTCGGTGGTTTGCACCAGATGATGGGCTGGAATAAGCCGATTTTGACAGATTCTGGCGGTTTTCAGGTTTTCAGCCTGCCAAAATTACAGATCGATGAAGAAGGCGTTACGTTTAAGTTTCAAAAAGATGGTAAGGCCATCAAGTTGACGCCGGAACGCAGTATTCAGATTCAGGAAGCACTGGGTGCTGATATCATCATGGCGTTTGATCATGTGGTGCCGTATCCGTGCACGTATCATGAAGCCCAGGACGCTGTGTACCGCACGACGCGCTGGTTGGAGCGTTGTAAGCTGGCTCAGACGCGTGACGATCAGTTCTTGTTCGGTATCGTGCAGGGCTCGACGTTTCATGATCTGCGCGCGCTGTCGGCACAAATGGTCACGGATCTGGACTTGCCAGGCTACGCCATCGGCGGATTGTCGGTCGGCGAGGGGCACACACTGATGATGGAAAACATCGAGGTGACCGAGCCGCACATGCCGAAAAACAAACCGCGCTATTTGATGGGCGTTGGTTATCCGGAAGATATTATCGAAGCTGTCGCGCGTGGCGTTGACATGTTCGACTGCGTTTTGCCAAGCCGGCTTGCGCGTTCAGGTGTTATTTTCACACGTCGTGGCCGCTATCGCGTGACTAACGCACGCTACAAGAGTGATAAGTATCCGCTCGATACGAATTGTTCTTGTTATGCCTGCGAAAACTTCAGCCGCGCGTATATCAACCACTTGATTAACTCCAAGGAAATCCTTGGATCCGTGCTCGCAACGCTGCATAATATTACATTTTATCAAGATCTGATGCGTGAAATCCGCGCGGCGATCGAAGAAAAACGTTTTGAAAGTCTGCGTCGCTCATTTTTGGACGAGTACTTGTCCGAAGATCGCCGTGAAGAACTCGACCTGGTCGGGCTTTCACGTGATGATGACGACGATCTCAGCGAGCGCAAGGAACACTCCGTAGTTCCGGGCAAGAAACGCAGATAAGTATCTGTATTAACTGCGTTTGCTGACCAGGTTTTTACGCCTTCGGTCCGGCGTCTGCGCATAGCAACGGCGCCGGATCACCATTTTCGTCGATGGCTACAAACACCGCTTCGGCGGAAGTCACTTTGATGATCTTTTCGCGCATCGGTCCTCGGTGCGCGACGACGAGCACGCGAACCGTGACGCTTGTGCGGCCAAGTCGTTCGGTGCGGGTATAGTAACTGACCCAATCGCTGACTTCGACTTTTGCGACGAAATCTACTTCGCGAATGACTTTGGTGACGATCGGCCGACCTGCGGATTTGAGTGCTTCTTCCGCGGCAGCCAGGTCGAGATGGCTTAAAATCACGCCGCCAAAGATCGAACCCTGATAATTGGTGTCCTTGGGCATCATGACGACGCGGATCATGGGCTCAGCGCTGTAACTTTCTAATTCTTTTTCGAGCGTTTCGGGGATGTAAACTGGCATATCGGTGGACTCCGAGTTGACTTTGCTGGGTATGTGTTCAGCATCTTGCCGTCTGGAAAATAAGCGGTGATGGCTGGCAAGTGAGGTCTTCGCACATCTATGCGGAATACGTCCAGTTTGAGAAGGGCCTTGCACGACATCACGGAATTGCGATGAATAAAGAGGATGCTGGATGTGGTTGAGTCAGTGGCAGAGAATAAGCGGTCTGATAACGCGCAATTTTGTCTGGCGCGACGATCCATAAAAGAATGTGGCTTGCGTAAAGCCTGAAAATAAACGGGAGTTGGTGTGAAAAGAACTGCATGGATAGGATGTGTTTGTGTGATTGCGGTGGCCGGTTTATGGCCTGTAGCCGGTCATGCAAAACCCGAGAATGCACGTACGGAGCAGGTCGTTGCGAACGAGTTTAAAACGGCTCGTTCAGCGGTCGAGGCGGATCCCAAAACTGGTTATGCGCTGGCAAAAAAGCTTGAGGTCGATCCGCTAGTAGAGGACGTTCACCACAAGTTGGTCGCTAACGCTGCAATGGAAAGTGGGAAGTTTGAGGAAGCGATTCAGGCGCTGGAACAGCTTGCCAGAACAACGCCGTCGACAAGCGTTCGTCAGTGGGCTGAGCTCGATCGTGCAGAGACTTTGTGGAAGCTCGAACGTGTGGAAGATGCGCGCGCGCTGGCAAAGACGCTTCACGGCCAAAAACTGGCGATGCGTACCGTTGAGCGTCGGTTTTACCTTTCACGGCTAGCCAGACTTGATCACGATATCGCGCTGGGAACCAAAGCAGACGCGAGCAAAGCTAGTAAAAAGGTCGCTGAAGCGCATGCACGAGAGCTATTGACGCGTTATCCGAGCGAGGCGGCAACGCTTCGACCCGGATTAGCGCTCAAGGTGGAAGATCTGAGCGAAGCCGATCGATATGCGCGTGCGCGAGGATTGTTTGAATCCTGGGATTATGTCGGCGCTCGCCAGGAATATGAAAGCTTCGCCAAACATCCCAGGTACGGCAGTCAGGCACGCTGGCACCTGGCTGAAATCGCGTTGAATCGTCTGCGAGATCGGCCGAAAGAGGCTGAAAAGTTATTCGAAGATCTTGCGAAAAATGGTCCAAAAAAAGAATCGTCGCTGTATCAATTGGCGCGCTCACAGATGCGTCAGGAGCGGTATGATGATGCGCTAAAAACGATGGATCGCTATCTGGCTGAGTATCCGAAAGGCGCACATGTTGGTGACGTGCACTATTATCGGGGCTGGTTGCCGTATGATCACCGCGAGAATGAGCGTGCGATTGAAGGATTCAAAAACTATGTCAAACGCTACGGAAAGCGGGGTAAATATTCTTCGTACGTGTATGGTTTTTGGGCCTGGGCGCATATGCGTCAGGGCGAGTGGAAGGAAGCGATCGAGGTGTACGAAAAGATGGACACCTTTGGAAACACACTCGTTGAAGGCAAGGCCATTTATTGGCAGGCGCACGCGTACGATCAGTTAAAAGATAAGAAAACGGCGCTGGCAATGCTCGACAGGCTCCGGAAACGCTATTCGCTGAGCTATTACGGCATGCTTGGTGAGCAGTTGCGGGCAAAAATTGAAGGGAAAGATCCGGCGGCATCGAAAGTCTGGTGGCCCAAAAACGGCGGAAAGGCCGACGATACACCGCGAAAAAATATCGACAAAATGCCTGTATCCAAATTATCGAAAGCCGACAGGCGCGTGTGGGATCGCGTGAAATTGTTGGTTTTAATGGATGAACGTGAGCAAGCGCGCGAATCACTTTCACCGATTTACGACAAATTATTGGCCGGCGTACCCAAATCCGAGCGTGACATGTGGGTTCATGCGATTGGATATTATGTGGGCGACTACAATCGGATGTGGCGTCTGGTGACCAATGGAAGCATTTCGGCGATGCCGTCGGCACCCAATCCCAAAGCGTTGCACTCGGTCATGGCGTATCCGCGGGCGTACAAAAGCGTTGTTCTGGAAACGACCAGCGAGTTTGGGCTTCCGCCAGAGTTGATGTGGTCGATTATGCGACAGGAAAGTCGGTACAAACCCGGAGCCGTATCGCATACCAATGCTGTGGGAGCGCTTCAGATGCAACCGGCTACCGCACGACTGGTGGCGGCTGAGCTTGGGATTACCTATGATTTGCGCACGTTTTTCCGGCCGGAAGTTGGATTTCGATACAGTGCGTTCTATATGAACAAATTACTCAAGACTTTTGACGGACTTATTGTGCCCATGGCGAGTTCTTATAATACCGGACCGGGGCCGATTGCGCGTTGGTTTCGAAAGAATCCGGAAGCGAGTTTTCCGTGGCTGATCGAGGAATTTGAGTACAATGAGGGGCGAAATTACGGCCGAAAAGTGTCCGAGCACATGCTTCGTTATCTGTATTTGTATGAGCCGGACGTAAAGCGTCGTGGAGCGATCTTGGATAAGATGTTTCCAATAGACCGCAATATTCAACTGTCGGACGACGTCGGCTATTGATGCTAGATGAATGACTTCTTGCGAGCACGAATTAGAATTAAAATTTTAAATGAATGGATATATTAAAATATGAAAACGAAAACAGCATGGGT